>JAUIEA010000250.1 GCA_030429045.1 Bacteroidia bacterium
ACGGCGAAAAGCGAACAGCGAACAGCGAATAGCCATACCCCTGAGTGGTCGCGGAGAAGGACTCACCTGGTATTTGGCAATACGTTGAAATGCAACCCCATTACCTATTACCCATTACCCTTTACCGGCCGAGAGGGAACCCGCTGCCAGAGTGGCACATGCCACTGACGGAGTCAAGCGAACAGCGAACGGCAAACAGCGAACGGCCCCGAGGACTCGGGGCGAATGACCGAACACCGAATACCGCATGCCGTCCTCCGCCTGTTTTCGTAACATTGTGATCAAATCGATCCCCTATGCACAGCTTGATGATGTGGATGTCCATGCCAGACTTTTCATCTCCCGAGATCTGGATATCCCTGCTGACCCTGACCTTCCTGGAGGTGGTCCTCGGAATTGACAATATCATTTTTATTTCCATTGTCGCCAACAAACTACCGGAAGGCGAACAGGCCCGGGCCCGCAACCTCGGGTTGAGCCTGGCCCTGATATTTCGGATCCTGCTATTGCTCGGCATCACCTGGATCATCTCCCTTACGAATCCCCTGTTCAGTATCCCGGCATTTTTCAATGGGATGGAGCCCATCGACATCAGCGTCAAGGACCTCATCCTCTTACTGGGCGGATTGTTTCTGATCGCCAAGAGTACTTCCGAGATCCACCACAAGCTGGAAGGGCACAGCGACCAGGAGAAAAAGGTATCCGTCAAGGCGACCATGGGGGCGATCCTCGTGCAGATCGTCCTGGTGGACCTGGTCTTTTCATTCGATTCTATTCTCACCGCTATTGGCCTGGTCAAGGAGGTAGTTATCATGATCATCGCCGTGGTGATCTCCATTCTGATCATGATGGCCTATGCCGGACCGGTCAGTCGTTTTATCAACAAACACCCGACCCTCCAGATGCTGGCCCTGTCCTTCCTGATCCTCATCGGGGTGATGCTGGTCATGGAAGGCTTCCATCAACATGTGAGCAAGGGTTATATCTATTTTGCAATTGCCTTCTCCCTGATCGTGGAAACCCTGAATATGCGCCTCCGAAAACGGCAGTCGCCGGTCCAGTTGCATGGTATCCAGGAAGAAGCGGCCCGATCCGAAAATGAAATATCTGCATGATGAACCCGATCCTCGGAAAATCCCGTGACCTCGCCCTCCTCTTCCTTCGCCTGGTCTTCGGCCTGGAAATGCTGGTTCAGCACGGGTGGAGAAAGGCCGAAAAACTCTTTACCGGGGATCCATCCTCCTTCCCGGATCCGTTGGGAGTGGGGTCAGAGATCTCCCTTGGACTGACTGTTCTGGCAGAAGTGGTGTGTGCCTTTCTGGTGGCCATCGGACTGTTCACTCGGTGGGCTTCTCTGTTACTGATCATCACGATGGCGGTAGCCGTCTTCGTCGTGCATTACGGTGATCCTTGGTCAGATCGGGAAATGGGAATGCTCTATCTGGCGGCCTTCATGGCGATCGGCGTGATCGGGCCGGGTCGCTATTCTCTTGATGATCAATGGCGAAACCGATTCTGATGAACAAAACCCTTCGATCGATCACCTTATTGCTGGCCCTGGCGGCCTGGCTGACGAGTTGTAAACAGGCTGATCCGGCCCCTACCGAATCGATCTATACCCTGGTCAAAGGTGAAACCATGGGGACGTATTACCAGGTCACCTGCCTGGACTCCCTGCACCGCGATCTGAAACCCGGGATAGATTCCCTCCTGATCGCCCTGAACCTCGAGGTGTCTACCTACATCGATACCTCGGTGATCTCCAGATTCAACCAGTCTGTTGCCGGCATCGACATCTCGGCGACAGATCGTCATTTTATCGTGAATCTCCTCAAGGCAAGGGAAGTCTACAACTGGTCGGATGGTGCCTTTGATCCCACCGTGATGCCCCTGGTCAACTACTGGGGTTTCGGATATACGGACAAGCACAAGGTCGAAGCAGTAGACAGCCAGGAGGTCC
>JAUIEA010000132.1 GCA_030429045.1 Bacteroidia bacterium
GTGCAAAGGGTATATTCCATTGGACGGCCCAGCGGCCAACCACGGATCCTGTATTGACCAGCCAGGGCTTGTTCATCATCGTAAACAACCAGCTCATCTGTTTGAGCTCATCGTCTGTAAGGTAGGAAAAAGCGATTTCGGTATCCTTGAAATCGAGGATGGCTGACTGCATGGTGGCTGTAGATTCTTGCATTATTTCCGGGTCCATATTTGCCATGATTTCTCTGCTTGAAGATACAACATTTCCAATCCATTTAGGGTCTGTGAACCGGCCATTCTGCCCAATTCTAAAAACAGTGTTTCTTCCGGGGAGTAGATCAGATCACAGAGAAAATGTCCGGGCTGGAGTCCCCCATAGGGAATAGGTGGACAGTCATCGATCAGCGGGGACATCCCCAATGGGGTGGTATTGATGATCAGCTGATACGCCTCCAATCCAGCCTCATACAGGCCCTCATACAGGATGGTGTGAGGACCGGAGGAACGGGATACCACGCAGAACGGAATTTCCAGACACCGCAGGACATCCTGGACCGCACGGGATGCACCTCCGTTGCCCAACACCAGGGCCTGTTCGATCCTGGCAGCACCCAGAAACCGACGCAGGGACTCCTCGAATGCCGGTGCATCTGTATTATACCCCACTAGTTGGGCCTCATCTGTGATCAACACCGTATTCACAGCACCGATCCGTTCAGCCTGGGGGGATATGCTATCGAGGTAAGGCAGGATTTCCTGCTTGTACGGGATGGTCACATTGAATCCCTTCAGATCCGGATGATCTTTTAGCATGGCCGGCAACTGAGATATGTCGGTCAGAGGCATCAGACTGTAGGTCCATTCGGACAATCCCTCGCGGTCAAATTTTTCCTGGAACCATTGCGGCGACAACGAATGAGACAAGGGATATCCGATCAAACCGAGAGCTGTTCTCATTGGCCGGGATCCAGTGCGTTTTCAGGGGACTTACTGTCCATCAACCAGACCAGGCCAAATCCCAGCAGGACACAGACACCGACCGTCAGCAGTTGGGGATCTCCTGCAAAATCTGAGGGCAGGACACTTTTTTCCAGAAATGGCACTTCTTCGCCATGGCTGTTTGTCCGGGTTGAAAGCACCACTTTCCAGGGCCAGAGCCGATTGAGTGATCCTACCATAAACCCGGTCAGGATGGCCAGGGCCAGATTGTGAAAGTGTCGAAAGACCCAGGTGAGTATACGTGAAAACCCGGCAAGCCCGATCAGGCAACCGATCGCAAAAACGCCAACTACCAAAGCGTGCTCCATGGAAAATGTCTCCAGAAACCCTTTGACATGGCCGATCACCACGGTGTACATGCCCATCAGCAACAGCAGGAAACTGCCGGAGATCCCTGGCAGGAGCATGGCGGATATGGCGATCATACCGCAGATCAGTACAAACCATAGTGCCTCCGTCCCGGTAGCCGGGCTGGCGACAGTGATCCAGTATGCCAGCAGTGAAGCCAGGATCAGACCGGCCACCTCTCTCCAGCTCCACCCGTCCATTTGTCGTGAAATCCAGATCGCAGAGGCCAGGATCAGACCGAAGAAAAACGACCAGATCGCCTGCGGATGATGCTCGATCAACCAGGATATGCCGAAGATCCCTATGACAATCCCAACGGCCATACCACCCAGCAGGGCCAGGAGAAACGACCCGTGGATCGCAGTCCACACGCCGGTGATGCCCTCTTTCCGGAAGACACCGATCAGAGAAGGGTGAAAGGCCTTGATCGCCTCCAGGAGTCGCTCATAGATGCCTGTAATAAAGGCGATAGTCCCGCCCGACACGCCGGGCACGACCTCAGCCATTCCCATGGCCATGCCACGAATGGCGATTTGGAACCAGTTTAATCTCATAGCCGCAAAGGTACTGTTCAGGGAAGAAATTCATCAATTATCATGGGGCCTGCCCAGGGGTTGGGCACCTGCAGGGATGGCCTTTAGGGATTCCGCTTCGACATCCATGATCGGCGGGGCATCCACCCATAGATCCGGCTGACCTGCATCGATCCAGGCCGTGTACCAGGAACTGCCGATCGCCTGGATCGCTTCCCTGAATCGCTTTTCAACCATCCCATCCATCGCATTCTGGTAATCTCGTGCAAATTGCGGGCAATAGGTCAGGACATTATAGGTATTGCGATCTTCAAAACACATCACCCGATCACTGGGTAGTCCTTCCCGGATCGAACGCTCCAGGAACAGGACATCCTGGACATGGGCATGACTCTCGCGCACCATGTGCCATGCTTCCGAGGTATAGTCCGTGACATACCTGGCCGGGCCGGTGACCAGATCCCAATCAGTGGAAAAAAGTTCGGGAATGCGGCTTTCCCAAAAGCCGTGGATCCCCTGCTGCCCGGTCAATTGGCCGTTATAATTTTCAGTGGTATGGAGGGGAACATGTGCATCTCCGATATAGTGTCCGATATCCGCAGACAACCTCAGGATCAAGGGTATATTCCGGGTCAGAAAGGCATTGGTCAACCGCTGTTGCATGATGGGCAACCAGTACGGGAGTATGCCGTGAATGGAAAATTCATCCAGGAAGATCAGCTTTGAATAGCTGATCGCCTGGCCACAGGTATCCATCAGGATTTCTGCCTGATCAGGCAGGTAGAACCAGACTTCGGCATAGGGGTCTTCTGATTGCAATCCCTGGAACACCCGGAGGACTTCTGATGCTGGAACAGGACAGCTCAGGGAGTCGCGCTGATAGAATGTTTCCCCGGAGCCGGTTCGTTCCAGTCGGATGGAATCACCATTGGCGGCTATAGCTACGACTGCAAGATGATCCAGCAGTTCAGTCTGCAGGTCGGTACCCAGGGGCCCACCCTTTCGTTCTTCCAGCAGGTCCAGATCGATATAGTGCCGCTTGTATTCCTGGGGGATGGCATAACGGCGTTTGTCGGGATCCACTCCGTGCTCTTCCAGGTAGGGCGCATGTTTCTTGTAAAACTGGTTGAGGGGTGCCGGGATCGTGTAGACGGCTTGTCGATTGATCATTCTATGCCCGAAAAAGCCCCAGTCAGGGGTGGGCTTCAACCAGAGAAATGAGAGTAAAATCCAGACGACCATCCCCTCAAGTTACTTGAAAAACATGTCATAACTCCAGAAGATCTTGGAAAAGGGGTGATGCTGCACCATCATAAAGTCGCCCCAATTGGCATTGACATGATATCGTTCCACAGGAAGGGGTCGCCCCATTTGATCCAGGAGGATGGCGCCATCATTGTCGTGGGGGATAATGCTGTGAAAGGAGGTGATCCGCTCCGTACTGTCGCGAGTGGTCACATAGATCACACAAAAAGGCAAGGTCCTGGAAAGTGAATCCCTGGCCGGATTGTCATTATCAAATCCCTCGATTCTCAGATGCTTCAGATGATCGAGGAGACTGGCTGCCCGATCCGGGATCAGTTCACGATTGATGGTCGGGGTCAGATCATAAAACGGCCGGACAGTCAGGTCCTTTCCATCAGTTCGTTCAATGACAAAAGATTTATCCCTGTTTCGCGGATATTCCAGGCCAAAGGAAACGATATCCTCTATGGGAAAAAGGCTGCGATCACGCCAGTCCTTCTCATCCATAAAAAAACGGACGGAAACAGAACCGTGAAAATACTTCATGGTCAGGACGAATGGTTGGTCAGATCCCTCCATCATGAAGTAGGTACCCGTACCTTCAGGAGCGACTCCACCAACATAATAGGTCTTCAGGGGCCTCCCCTGCAGATCACTGACTTCCACGCGACGGCCATGTGCACCCAGACTCTTGATGATGTTCGGGATCATGCTGGCAGGAGGGATATATTTGACCTCCAGCTGGCTGACGGTTTCGAGCATTTCTTCCATCACTCTCGGTTCCACACGATACAGGTCATTGACATACCAGGTGCCGTGTTTCCGGTCCAGGCGCAGTGTCTTCCCCTTTCGGTCAACGACATGGATATGTCCGATGATGGTGGTATCCGGCACAGCGAAAGACCCTTCATAATCCGAGAGTGTCGTTGGCTTGTTCACCATCCTGGACACCCATACGGCAGCACCGATCAGAACAGCAAGGACGAGAAGAAGCAGCAAATTTCGTTTCATGACAGGATTCAATTTTGGGCGTAGCGGCGCTTCCGCCAGAAATGGAAACCGACGCCAAAGAGGATGAGCAAAAGGAGAGGGAGACCCAGGTTCAACACCTGCCAATAGGTCTTATCTTCCGTTACTTTCACCTTGTCCAGAAGACGCAGTCGGACATCGCGAGACCTAGCCTCGATCAACCCGCGTTGATCCAACAGGTATTCGATCATGTTCAATGCAAAATCCTTGTTGGCATATTGACGACGCTCATAGATATTGTACCCCAGAGCCTTGGCCTCATTGGTTTGTGGATTGTAGGGATTCCGGATAATATCCCCATCCGAGACCACCACGACCCCTGTCGGCTCGCTGATCGCCTGGAAGACCTCTCCCCTCGCCTCCAGAGAATCCAGGAAGACCTGGGGCACCCTGTTCTCATAGTTGGAGGGAAACCGTCCTTCCAGCAGTATGGCGAGAGGCTGTGGACCCTTATTGAATTTTGAGGGATCGGGCTCATATCGCAGGATGTCAAACCCGATCTGGACCGGAGGATATTGCAAACGGCTGTATTCCGAGGAAGTCAGCAGGATGGTCTTCTGAACTGCCGTCTTGGTCTGGATGGTGTCCAGGCTGGCTGGAAAGTCGAAATTGATCCGATTCAGGTTCTTCACCATCGGGTGGGCCAATTGCGATTGTACTGCCGGGTGATAATACCAGGAAAACAGGTCGTATTGGGGGTTGTTCCCTACCATACCCACCTGCAGGGGGATCCGGCTGCATTCCAGGTCCAGGACCAGGTTTTTTTCGACCCGGACACCATACTTGTACAGGAGATCGTCGAGGTTCAGATCGTATTCCATGGGCAGAAAATCCCTGGACATCCGCATGCTGTCGAGAGATATGTTCAGCGGATCGATCAAAAAGATGGCCTTGCCTCCTTTCATGATATACTGATCGATCTTGAACTTGTCGGGCTCACTGAAGGCCCCGCGGGGCTTGGCAATGATCAGGAGGTCCACCTCGGGGTGAACGCGGAATACACTGTCCAGGGTGAGATAGGAAAAGCTGTAATACGGACGCAGCTCCCTGCGGAGATCAGACGTTTGTTCCGGGATCAGCTCACCATGCCCACGGACGAAGACGATATTGGGTTTTTCTGACCGGATCAGGCGAAACAGGGCACTCGACAACTTGTACTCGAGCAGGGAAATACTGTTATTCAACACGACCTCCGGCGGCAATCCGGGCATCTCTGCTTCCAGCAGGTTGACGGGCACACTACGACCGCCATAGGAAATCACGGCGTAGGGGAAGATCAGCTTCTCCGTAGTCTCACCACTCTCCTTGATCCGCAAATTCGTGGGGTTCATGCCCTGTTTGGCAAATTCTTCCCGCAGAGCATTGATCTGTTCCTTGGTCCCGGTGTTCGGATCCGTGAAGGTATAATCCAGGAAACCTGTTTCGCCACGGAAGTCGTCCAGCATTTCACGGGTCGCCCGTTGCAACCGCTTGAATCCCGCCGGAAAGTCTCCCCCCAGGAGTACATCTACGTAGACGGGGCCATCCACTTCTTCCAATAGTGTCCGGGTAGAGGTGGTCAGGGTGTATCGTTTGTCTTCCGTCAGGTCCCATGAAAACGGAATGGCCGCAGCCAGGACGTTGATGGCCACCAGAATGCCAAGATAGAGGAAGAGGGAAACGTTCCCCTGCAGTTGAGCTTTGAATCTTGATGTCATCATGCTCCTTTTTTCTGTTGAATGACCCGGGCCGTAATGAGCAGGAAGGCAAGGATGACGGACAGGAAATAGATGATATCACGGCTGTCCAGGACACCGCGACTGGCTGAAGCGTAATGATATTCGATCCCCCATTGCTGGATCAGGTCATCCATCTTGCCGACGAAAATGGGTATCCGGCTGATATAGGAAAAGCCCCAGTACACCATGAAACACAGGAGGATTCCCAGGAGAAATGCCACGATCTGATTGCTAGTCATGGCCGAAGTGCAAATGCCGATGGCCACAAAGACTGCCGCCAGGAAGATCAGCCCCACAAATGAGCCCATGCTGGCTCCATAATCGAGATTGCCAACGGGTGACCCCAGCTGCACCATGGAATACCAATAGATCAGGGTGGGCAGTAAGGCGATGATGACGAGCACCAGGGAGGCCAGGTATTTCCCCGCGATGATTTGGGCCGAGGTGATCGGCCGGGTGACGACCAGTTCGTAGGTTCCGGTTTGCCACTCTTCGGCAAAGGCCCGCATGGTCACGGCCGGAATGAGAAACAGGAAGATAATGGGTGCCAGTTCGAACATGGGGTCCAGAGTGGCATATCCGTATTCCAGGACACTCGTATCCGGAAAGACCCAGACCATCAATCCGAGCAGCAGGAGGAAGACTCCGATCGCGATATACCCGATCAGTGATGAAAAGAATGCCTTGATCTCCTTGAAAAAGATGACGGTCATATCAATCCTGTTTTGGCGGTGCCCCACCGTGGGCAAAGATCAGATTATAGGTCCGGATGCCTTTGATCAGATCACTCTCTCTCATGGAGGATCGATCATCAGCTCCTGTCCAGGCTGCATAATTGGTCGTGGTCAATATGTCGTGATCATCGGTTTGCGGGTTCCACATCATGAGCTGAAGCGTCGAGGTCCTTCGTTCCACGGATGACTCGATAAATGGCCGTCCGTTGACCGGGTTATACGCCCGAATGGGGATCTGCACCGGGTATTGCCGTTCGATGCGGTAGACACAGATCGACCCGCACTCGATCAGTGGCGCGAAGTACAGGACGGTAGAATCGGTCCGAACCGGATCCAGGAGATAGCAGGACCCTTCCAGACAAACCACCAGGGGCCGAACCGGTGAGCCCGAGTCCTTCATCGCAAATGTGCCGCGCAGGTATTGATCATCCTCACCGACATACCACTCCCCCACTGTCTCCTCCAGCCGGATTTCCGGTTCCTGGCGAGCCAGTGAACTAGCCTCCAGGTAAAATCCTTCCGGTGGAATGATCCTGGAGCGGGACTGGGCAGGAAGTACCGACAGTCCGACAAAAAAGAAAACAAATGAAAGAATATCGTTCACTATTGATCCTTTGTCAGTTCCTGGAAGACATCTTCGACACCACGGGATTCCAAATGCAACTCCGTCAGGGTCCAACCCTGGGCGACAGCCACCTTGAATATCTCCGCTCTTACCTGCTCGTCTCCCTGGATGTCCAGGTGAAACAGCCTGCCTCCATCTCGTCTGTCCACACGCTGAACCCCTTTGATCGAGGCAAATGCCTTTCCATCGGCAGCTTCTGCACATCTGACCACAACGCGGTTGGAGCCGGACAATTGTTGCTGCAATTCATCGACCGGGCCATCGGCCACCAGCTTGCCTCTATGGATGATAAGCATACGATCGCATAAGGCTGCGACTTCCTGCATGATATGAGTGGAGAAGAGAATGGTTTTGTTTTTTCCCAGTTCACGGATCAGCTGCCGGATCTCCACCAGTTGATTGGGGTCGAGGCCCGACGTGGGTTCATCCAGCAGGAGGACTGCCGGATCATGCATAAGGGCCTGAGCGAGCCCCACGCGCTGACGGTAACCTTTGGACAACTGACCGATCTTTTTATGCCGTTCCCGGCCCAGACCCACCATATCGATCATCTCAGCAACGCGTTTTCCGGGTTGTGCGATCGGATAGAACCCGGCTACCCATTCGAGGTATTCCCGGATGAACATATCCGTATAAAGGGGATTATTTTCAGGGAGGTATCCGATTTGCCGGCGGGCATTGAGACCGTCATCGACGACATCGAACCCAGCCACTTTCGCCGTGCCGCCATCCGGACGCAGATAGCCGGTCAGCATTTTCATGGTGGTCGACTTCCCCGCACCATTGGGACCCAGGAAACCGAGGATCTGACCATCTTCAGCCTGGAAGGAAATGGCATCAACCGCCCGCTGGCTTCCGAAAGTTTTTGTCAGTTGTTCGACCAAAACGGCCATAGATCCAGGATTTTAGGATAAACCAAATAAATATCGGCCAGGTTCATGAGGCTGTGAACAGTCAGCGTCGTGAAATTGTCAGATTCAGACACAAAAGTACATTTCCGTCTTTTGCCAACAGAAAGAAATCAAAAGAATGTCGGTCAAGTACCACATCCTTTGGAAGTAAATGGCCTGGTTGTGGCCTGGACCTGCTACACCCGGCGGATCTTTCCCGGATATAAAGTTCAGCGGCCACCGATGAACTATCGCTGGCCGCTGAAAAACCGGGAAAAGGGTCAGGTTAGTCTTCCAGAGCCGGGATCCGCAGGACCTGTCCGGGATAGATCAGATTCGGGTCCTTGAGCATGGGCTTATTGGCCTCGAAGATCACGGGGTATTTCATGGCATTTCCATAGAACTCCTTGGCAATCTTGGACAGGGTGTCCCCTTTCTTCACTTCGTAGAATTTGGCTTCCGGTTCAGGGTTCAGGACAGAGATCCGATCATCAACGGTAGCGATACCGTCTACATTCCCGATCGCCAGTACGACACGTTCGCGGTCTGCCTGAGAATCGGTCTGGCCATACACGATGACAGCATCATCGTTGACTTCCATTTCCAGATTCTGGATCGGCAGGTTCAACGCCTCGATGACTCCGCGAAGTGCCATGGACTTCAATTTATTGGCCTGAGCGATCCGCTCTGCAGAACTCGTCTCCTTTGAGGCAGCAGTAGCTGCTTTGGTCTCCTTGCCGAATAATTTGGAGCCGGCATTCTTTAGAAAAGAGAATAGTCCCATAACACATTGCGATTTAAAGAAATGAATTAGTGACCGAGCGAAGGTATCAAAAAATGGATGAGGTTGGTCCGATTTATGCAACCCAATGCAAGCTGAATCGTAAACCCTTCAGACTGCAATCAATTCCGGGCACACATCGTACGATTAAATCCCGTATATTTGCGCAGTTTTTACAGACATATTAGACAAATTACAATCTGACATGCAAGGTAAAGGAATCGTCAAGTTTTTTCTGGTTCTCTTCACAGTCATCGTAGCCATACAGTTCCTGTATATGTTACCGACGATGAGAGTTGAATCGGACGCCGATGCTTATGCTCAACGTGTTGCAGATGCAACCGGTGGAGCTGATACAGAAACGGTCCTCAAGGAGGCTCGCACGGCATATTTAGATTCAATGTCCGGAGAGACGATCGTCTCCATCCCATTGATCAGTGACTTCACCTATGAGGACCTCAAGAGCCGCCAGCTGGCACTCGGTCTGGATCTGAAAGGCGGAATGAGTGTCATCCTTCAGGTTGACCTGAAAGACTTTATCAAGTCTTTGGCAAACAACAGTGAAGATCCCCAATTCAACCAGGCCCTGGACAATGCGACCAAGCGTTTCAGTACGGCCCAGACAGACTATGTCACTCTGTTTGGCGAGGAATTCCAGAAAGTGGCCAATGGGAAGAAGCTCTCCAATATCTTCATTCTGAACGAGTCCTTCCGCGACGAGATCAACTTCGAAACACCTGATGGCGAGATCATTCGCATGATCCGTGAGAAGGCAAATGAAACGGTGAAGCTCACGCACAAGCGTCTGAAAGACCGTATCGACAAGACCGGTGTGGTCCAGCCCAATGTATCCCTGGATGAAAATCGTGACCTGATCATTGTCGAATTGCCGGGTTTTGACAACCCTGAGCGGGCCCGGAACCTCCTCCAGGCGACAGCAAAGTTGGAATTCTTTGACGTGTACCGCGTCACGGATAGTGGGATCATGCAGGCATTGATCGAAGCCGATAAGAAGCTCAAGACGGCCGCTTCTGTCGACACCTCCCTGGTGGCAGATGTGATCGAAATGGACACGACCTATAATTATGTCTACGATTCGACCGGTCAGATCGTCGATTCCACGATGAATATTGTTGAAGCGGGAACCAACGCTATTGAAGGTGGCGGTCCGTTGATGAGCAATATGACCCTGAACCTCTCCTCCGGAGAGGGTTTGAGCTTTTCACCTGCAGTCATGGGAACGGCTTCGCGCAACAAGAAAAAACTGATCGATCAGTACCTCAGTCGCCCTGATATCAAGGCGCTGTTCCCTCGCGACCTGGAATTCCGGTGGGCCTATAAAGCCTCCAGGGATTACACTACTGGTGAAGAAACAGATCAGTACAACCTGTACGCCATCCGGAAGAAGCGTGGTTCAAATGAAGCACCTCTGGAAGGCGACCGCATTACCAATGCTTCTGCCAATCCGGATCCGACCTCTGGAGAGGTGGTGGTCAGCCTGGCGATGGATACACGTGGCGCCCGCATCTGGGCAGACATGACTACCAAAGCGGCTCAGGATAACAATCGTGAGATTGCCATCCTCCTGGATGACGAAGTGGTCTCTGCACCCAGTGTCCGCCAGCCGATCACCGGTGGCGACAGCCAGATCTCTGGCGACTTTACCATGGCTGAAGCCACCGACCTTTCGAATATTCTTCAGGTCGGTAAACTTCCAGCTCGCACCCAGATCAT
>JAUIEA010000133.1 GCA_030429045.1 Bacteroidia bacterium
TGGCGATCACCCGGGGTTTGAAAGAAGCGTTATTTCGTTAAGGCGTTATTGTGTTATTTCGAGGGCTGCGCGCCTTCCCTGGCGGGAGGAATCAAGGGTTTGCCTCGATACCAGGGAGCAAGCCCTGAAGGGGCGGCATATCTCAGTGTTGGGCAGCGCCCAACGAAATGATGAACCTTGGGAAAAGCCCTGAAGGTGCGCAATCAAAAATGCCAGAAGGAAGAAGGAATCAGAAATGAGGAATGAGAAAATGCGAAGGCGGAACCCGGACGATGGTGCTTTTGGCACCATGTCCGGATCCAGACAAGCTGCACAGCAGCTTCGTCTGGGAGCGAAAGGCGGAAAAATGCGGAACACAGGAACGTATTGGCCGTTGGGCATTGGGCGTTGGCTTTCCTCCGGGTCCAAAAGCAGGGATATTGCGTTAAGGCGTTATTTCGAGGAATCTGGAACGTGGGCTAGGAATGAGGAATGAGAAATTAGGAAGGTATTGGGCGTTGGGTATTGGGCGTTGGCTTTCTTCCGGGTTCGAATGCAGGGTTAATGCGTTAAGGCGATATTTCGTTAAGGCGTTATTTCGAGGAATCTGGAACGTGGAACCTGGAACGCAGGAACCAGGAAGTGAGACTTTGGGACTGTGTGACTTTGAGACCGGGAGACAAAGTGATTCAGAGATGAAGTGACAGAGAACGTTTGTTGTAGGGGTGACTTTAGTCGCCCGTGTCATCTGAAGGCCGAAATTGGAAATGGGAAAGCGGAAGAATCAGGAACCCAGCCTACGGCAGGCAGGAACATCTTCTCCCAAGAAAAAAGCTGATCCTGTGCGGTGAGACACCGCTTTGGATTATCCTTTTTTGAAACGAGAATTTTTGAGCATTTCGTCTCGCGCTGCCGGTGAGACACCGGCACCAGCATCAATGATTTTAATAGGCAGTCCAGGAGTTGCAAACCAGGAACCAGGACCGAGCCCGGACGATCCCGAGGTCTCTGGATGTCCGGATCCAGACTTGGCGCCGGAGCGCCTTCGTCTGGGGGCCGAAAAATAATAATCCCTAATGTTGGTTGCAAGCCCTGAAGGGGCGCAATCAACTAGCGTTGGGCAGCGCCCAACGATACAGGTTGGAGGATTGGGGAAGCCCTGAAGGGGCGAAATCAAAAATGCCAGAAGGAAGAAGGAATCAGAAATGAGAAAGGCGGAATGAGAAAATGCGAAGGCGGAACCCGGACGATGGTGCTTTTGGCACCATGTCCGGATCCAGACAAGCTGCACAGCAGCTTCGTCTGGGAGCGGAAAGTGGAAAAATGCGGAACACAGGAACGTATTGGCCGTTGGGTTGGGCCTAGGGCGTTGGGTTTTGGCTTCCCTCCACGTTCATATGCAGGGTTATGGCGTTAAGGCGTTATTTCGAGTCGTCTGGAACGTGGAACCTGGAACACAGGAATAAGGAATGACGGGTCGGGAGGAATGAAAACGGAGCAAACTTTTCCGACTCTCCATAAATAAATGCAGCGTCCCAGCCTCGATAGTTAAGAGAAAAAAAAGCGAAGTTGTTTGTCGGCGGCCCCTTATTCGATCAGGGAAAACTGTAATTCCACCAGTTCCCGATATCGCCCTTCCTCCTTGTTCATCAGCTCTTCATGTGTTCCGAATTCCAGACACTCCCCGCTTTCCAGTACCATGATCTGGTCGGCATGACGGATCGTCGACAGACGGTGGGCGATGACGATGGAGGTGCGTGTCGCGATCATGGTTTCGATGGCATGCTGGATGACCTGCTCCGTTTCGGTATCGATCGATGAGGTCGCTTCATCCAGGATGAGAATATCCGGATCAAAGACCAGTGCCCGAACAAATGAGATGAGCTGTCGCTGTCCCATGGACAGGGTGGCACCCCGTTCCTGCACCTGAAAATCATATCCCCCGGGCAGGCGTAGAATAAATTCCTCCGCGCCGATCATCCGGGCGGCCGACTTGACCTGCTCGATGGTAATGCCGGGATCTTTCAAGGTGATATTGTCCATCACCGTTCCTGAAAAGAGGAAGACATCCTGGAGGACGATGGCGATCCGCCGGCGAAGAGCATGCAATTCGTATTCTGCAATCGATCTTCCATCCACCCGGATCTCTCCTTCCTGGATATCGTAAAATCGATTGAGGATATTGATAATGGTCGACTTTCCCGAACCGGTACTGCCCACGATCGCCAGGGTCTTGCCGGCATCCACCTGGAAGCTGACATGTTTCAACACCTTGTTTTCGTCGTCGTAGGAAAAGCTGACGTCATCAAAGGTGATCTCGCCCTTCAGGCGGTCTGGCGCCCAGGTGCCTGTATTCTGAATAAACTCCCGATTGTCCAACACCCCGAATACCCGGTCGGCCGCCACCAGCCCCATCTGGAGGGTGTTGAACTTGTCCGCCAGCATGCGGATCGGCCGGAACAGCATGCTGAGATACAGGGGAAAGGCGATCAACGCACCGAGGGTCACCTCACCGCCGATCGCCGAGTAGGCACCCCACCAGATCATCAGGGCCAGGGAAGTGGCAGATATGATCTCCACAATGGGGAAAAAGACCGCATATGCAGTGATGGAATCGAGGTTGGCCTGGGTATAGGCCCGGTTGATGGTGCGAAATTTCTCGCGTTCTCGGCTCTCCGCCGTAAAGATCTGTACGATGCGCATGCCGGTGATGTGCTCCTGGAGAAAGGAGTTCATTTTCTGAAGCTGGTTGCGCACCTTCTGGAAGGCGGCTTTGACCTTTTCCTTGAACATGTAGGAGGCAATGATCAGGAAGGGCATGGTGAGCATACAGATGGCGGTCAGCTTCCAGCTGGTGATCAGCATGATGATCAGCACCGTGACAACAGTCAGCAGATCGGCCAGGATGGTGATGGTCCCCTGCGAGAAGACATCGTTGATCGTCTGGATATCGTTGATGGTCCGGGTAGTGGACGTGCCGATGGGCGTCTTGTCGAAGTATTTCAGCTTCAGGTGGGTGATATGGTTGAACACCCGGACGCGCAGGTCGCGGATCACATTCTGCCCCAGTAGATTGGTGGTGAAGATGAAAAAGTAACGCATCAGCACCTCTGCGACCAATACGCCAAAAATGATCAGCGTCATGATGAACAGGCCGGAGGGATTCGGTACCAGGATGTAGTGATCCACCATTTGCTGGATCAGCAGGGGCCGGGAGGTGGCCAGTGGAGCCAGCACCACTGCCAGGATGCCGGAGGTCAGAAATTGCCTCCGATACGGTTTGGCCAGCGCCAGTACACGGCCAAGCAGGTGGAGGTCAAATTTTCCGGATTCCATAACGAGCACGAAGGTACGAACATCCTAAACGCTCTGACCGCAGTATTGTTGACCACCTCATAACCTCCTAACCGCCTGGCTCATCACCTCATAACAGTCCTTCATCTGCAAAGGAGAAATACCCCCGATGAGTGACGATCAGGTGATCGACCACCGGGATCTCCAGGTGCTGGCCAGCCAGCTTGAGCTTTTTGGTGATCTCCAGATCGGCGGGGCTGGGGCGGGTATTTCCAGAGGGATGATTGTGGCAGAGAATGAGCGAGGAGGCCTGGCCGTGGAGGGCACGCCGGAAAATGATCTTCGGGTCGACCACCGTGCCGGAGATCCCGCCGGCACTGACCTGCTCCAGATGCATGACCTGGTGGGCCCGGTTGAGCAGGATAAGCCAGAATTGCTCGTGGTCCAGGTCAGCTACCTTGGCACGCAACAGCTGATAGGCATCTTCAGAATTGCGGATGGCTGACAGACTTCGCGCCTCCTTGTGTTGTCGCCGCCGACCCACCTCCATGGCCGCCAGCAGGGTAATGGCCTTGGCCTGCCCGATGCCCTTGAAGCCCATCAGGTTGGCCAGGGAAGCCCGGCCGAGATCGTTGAGGTTGTGTTGATATTCGTCGAGGATGCGTCGGGCCAGGTTGACAGCGGATTCATTGCGGGAACCGGAGCCGATCAGGATGGCCAGGAGCTCGGCATCAGATAATGCGGATGCGCCCTTCAGGAGGAGCTTTTCCCGTGGACGGTCATCTTCCGCCCATGCACTAATGGGGAGATGATTGGATGGATATGTCGCCATACTGCAGGTTTGAAAATGAGATCAAAAGCCTTGTTTTCTGCAGCGGTCGGCATTAAATATACAGAAAAGGTCCCTGCTCCTGCAGGGACCTGTCAATTTTTCTGTGATCAGATTGCGAGCTAGACCTTGTCCAAGGCAGCCGCCAGATCGGCGATCAGATCATCGACATCCTCGACACCGACACTCAGTCGGATCAGGCTGTCGGTCAGGCCATTTTTGATCCGGTCCTCCCGAGGGATGGATGCATGGGTCATGGAAGAGGGGTGACCGATCAGGGATTCTACTCCTCCGAGCGATTCGGCCAGGGAGAACAGGTGCGTGCCACTCAACACGGTATTCGCTTTGGCAATACTGTCATCCTTCAGGTCGAAGGAGACCATGGCGCCGAAGTCCTTCATCTGCCGGGCGGCCAGTTCGTGGTGCGGGTGACTCTTCAATCCCGGGTGCAGCACACGGCCCACCTTGGGGTGGTCTTCCAGGAAGGCGGCGATCTTGCGGGCATTGTCACATGCACGCTGGACCCGCAAATGCAGGGTCTTGATCCCTCTCAACACCAGGAAGCTGTCCATGGGTCCACATACGCCTCCAGAGGCATTCTGGACAAAGTGCAGCTTGTCTGCCAGCTCCTGGGTTTTGGCCACGACAGCACCCAACACCAGGTCTGAATGCCCACCGAGATATTTGGTCGCAGAATGCAGGACCATATCCGCACCCAGGTCCAGAGGGGTCTGGAGGTAGGGCGAGGCAAATGTATTATCCACACACGTGAGGATCCCCCGGGCCCGGGCCACATCGCAAACCGCCTTGATATCCACAATGCTCAGCAGGGGATTGGTCGGCGTTTCGATCCAGATCAGTTTGGTATCCGCACTGATGGCCTTTTCCAGCTCCTCGATCCGGGTCATGTCGATGAATTTGGACTTCAGGCCAAACGGCTCAAAGATCTTCTTGATCAATCGATAGGAACCGCCGTACAGGTCATTGGTGGAGATCACTTCATCTCCGGACTTGAGCATCTTCAGGATGGCATCCATTGCTGCCAACCCGGAACCAAAGCAGATCCCGTCCGCCCCGTTCTCCAGGGCAGCGAGGTTCTTCTCCAGGACACTGCGGGTGGGGTTCTGGGTGCGGGCGTACTCATAGCCTTTGTGATCGCCGGGAGAGGCCTGCACATAGGTAGAAGTCTGATAGATGGGGGTCATAATGGCCCCAGTCGTCGGATCGGGTTCGATGCCGGCGTGGATCACTTTTGTATTGAATTTCATATTAGCCTTTGCGTTTGATCGCGCGGTGGACGGCATTGACAACGTCCTGGGGCGCGAGCCCGTATTTGACCAGTAATTCTTCCGGTTTTCCGCTTTCGCCAAAACTGTCATCAACCGCGACATATTCCTGGGGTGCCGGGCGATGACGAACCAGGGTCTGGGCGATGCTATCGCCCAGACCGCCGATGCGGTTGTGTTCTTCACAGCTGACCGCGCAGCCGGTTCGGCTGACCGATTCGATAATTGCGGCTTCATCGAGCGGCTTGATCGTATGAATATTGATCAGTTCGCAGGAAATGCCCTGTGCTTCGAGGATCTGAACGGCTTCCATGGCCTGCCACACCAGATGGCCCGTGGCAAAAATGGATACTGCTTCACCGCGCTTGAGGGTCAGCGCCTTGCCAATCACGAATGGTTCATCAGCTGGGATGAAGACTGGCCATCCCGGACGACCGAATCGAAGGTAGACCGGTCCGTGATGATCCGCGATCGCCACCGT
The DNA here is from genome assembly GCA_030429045.1 of Bacteroidia bacterium. Taxonomy (GTDB): domain Bacteria; phylum Bacteroidota; class Bacteroidia; order Chitinophagales; family Saprospiraceae; genus JAGNXB01. The sequence goes on from JAUIEA010000133.1 coordinate 5,870, forward strand.
GGCTGCATGGGTCTGATTGGCGTCGCAGGGATTGATGACCGTCATGCCGGGGAGCATCTTCATCATACCGATATCTTCCAGGATCTGGTGGGTGGCCCCGTCTTCACCGAGCGTGAGGCCAGCGTGGGAGGCGCAGATCTTAACGTTCTTGTCTGAATAGGCGATGGACTGGCGAATCTGGTCATAGACCCTGCCGGTCGAGAAGTTGGCAAAGGTCCCGGTATAGGGGATCTTGCCCGTGGTGGCGAGTCCGGCAGCGATGCCCATCATATTGGCTTCTGAAATGCCCGCCTGGAAGAATCGTTCTGGCCAGTCGCGGACAAAATCATTCATCTTGAGTGAGCCGAGGAGGTCGGCGCAGAGCGCCACCACATCCGGATGGGTGTTGCCCAGGGCATGCAGTCCGGTGCCAAAGCCGTCGCGGGTTGCTTTTTTTCCGGTGACGGTAAAACGGCCAAATAGAGTTTGGGTAGAGGTTTGTGCTTCCATGATCAATAGTCTCCCAGGGTTTCAGTGAGTTGCGCCAGGGCGCTTTCCGTTTGTTCGGCATTAGGGGCGATACCATGCCATTTGTGGCTTCCCATCATAAAGTCGACACCAGCGCCCATTTCTGTTTTCATCAGGATGACAACCGGTTTGCCCTTGCCGGTATGGGTCTTGGCCTGGTCCAGGACACGGACCACATCGGCCATGTCATTCCCATTCATATGGAGGACATCCCAGCCGAATGCGGTCCATTTGGCCGGCAGGTCACCGAGGGACATCACGTGATCCGTGGAGCCGTCGATCTGTTGTCCATTCCAGTCTACGGTGACGATCAGGTTGTCCACCTGGTGGTGTGCGGCAAAGAGGGCCGCTTCCCAGATCTGTCCTTCTTGCAGTTCGCCGTCACCGGTCAGGCAGTAGATCATATGGTTGTCGCCATCCATTTTCTTGCTGAGTGCGGCGCCGATGGCCACACTGATGCCCTGTCCCAGCGAGCCGGAGGACATCCGCACCCCGGGCAGTCCCTCATGGGTGGTGGGGTGTCCCTGCAATCGGCCATTGATCTGCCGGAAGGTGCCGAGTTCGGAAACGGGGAAATAGCCGCTGTGCGCCAGTACGCTGTACCAGACCGGAGAGATATGTCCGTTGGAGAGGAAGAACATGTCCTCATTCTTTCCTTCCATGGAGAAACCGGGCTGGCGATCCATGGTGTGGAAATAGAGGGCTGTGAGGAAGTCGGCGCATCCCAGCGACCCGCCAGGGTGTCCACTTTTAGCCTGGGCCACCATTCGGACAATGTCCCGGCGTACCTGGCTGGCTGTGCGTTGAAGTTCCGCGATTTGACTCATTGGGGGGTGGGTTTCTCGTTGGGACTCAAAGGTAGGGATTTTGGTTGGGCCGGAAAGACAAAAGGGCAGCCACATGGGCTGCCCTTTTGTGCGTTTGTAATGAAAGAATCTTAGTTGACGTCGTCAGCCAGCTCTTTGCCAGGCTTGAACTTCACCACATTCTTAGCAGCGATCTGGATAGATTTGCCAGTTTGTGGGTTACGACCTGTACGAGCCTCACGGCGGCTGATAGAGAAAGTACCGAATCCAACCAGGGTGACTTTGTCACCGGCCTTCAATGTTCCACTTACTCCGTTGATAACAGCTGTGAGAGCCTCAGCAGCTTGTGCCTTGGTGATGTCAGCGTCGTTAGCGATCTTGTTGATCAGATCTCCTTTGTTCATTTTAGGTATTTTTGTAATGTGAACGATTCGGGGCAAAAATAGCTGTACAACCCTGATTCAACAAGGGTTTTGCCGAAGAGTGGCAAAAAAAGGCATAATTTCATGCTTTCTGGGGCGTTTAAGACCTAAATTTATGGTTTAGTCCCTCCAGATTCACCCGATTTTCGTCAATTTTCATCTCATGAACGCTCGTCGAACCCGTTTTGCCTTCCTGTTTTTGCTCCTTGGAGCCTTCGTTTTTGCCCCTTCTTGCAGCAGCAGCAAGTCTGGTTGCCCTGCAAATGACAAGGCGGACAGTGTCAAATTGAACAAGAATGGTGAGATGTCCGGCAAGCGGGGCAAGTCGAACCTGTTTCCCAAAAAAATGCGGAAGAAGTTCTAGCGCATCACTGCCCCTCCGGTGGAAGATAGGGCTTCCGCTCGTCCAGGCTTTCCTGGATCGCCTCACCAAACAGATTGAAGGCTGTAACGGCCAGAAAGATCCCCAGTCCGGGGAAGATGGCCAGCCACCAGGAACTGAATTGTTTCCGGGCCAGGTTGAGCAGGGTGCCCCAGGTGACATCATCCGCAGGGACGCCCAATCCAAGGAAAGAAAGAAAGGCCTCGATCAGGACACCGGAGGATATACCAAATGCCACCAGGACCAGGATGGGGCGAAGCGCATTGGGCATGGCATGACGCCATAGTATACGTCTGTGCGGAATGCCCGCCAGCGTCGCCGCCTCCAGGTAGGGCATTTCCCGGATCTTCAACAACTCCCCCCGGACGAACCGTGCAAACCCCGGCCATCGGATCAAGCCGACGATCAAGACGACATTCCAGATCGATGGCTCTGTAAACAGGGGAACCAGGGCCAATAGCAACAACATCCCCGGCAAGGACTGCACCGCTTCGATGCCTCGCATGATCAGCAGGTCAAGGGGGATCTTGTACGATGGGGTGTTCATCCATCGATCCAGCCGCCGGCCGAGGAAGACGGATCCGCGGATCGTACCGATCAGGAAGATCGCGGCGATCCCACTAACAAGGATAGGTGACCAATCTGCCCAGGCCGGATGTGAAAATGCCTGGCTGGCCAGGAAAACACCGAGGACCGTGCCGATAACAGCGCCGGCCCAGGTCATGATTCCCGCTTTCATCCGATCATCACCATAATAGCCGGCCAGTCCTCCCAACCACAAGCCGATCAGCAAGGCGATCCCTGTGCCAAGCAGTCCGACGAGCAACGCAGACCGGGTGCCGTGGATCATACCGGCCAGCACATCCCGTCCGAGGTGGTCTGTCCCCAGCCAGTGGCGGTATCGGGTGGATCGAACCGGCTGGTAGCCGAGTGGGCTGAGATGCTGTTCCGTCCGCAGGTGCAGATCTCCCGGACTGTACGGTACCGGTGGAAAGACCACCCGGTCATAGGTGAGATCATGCCAGGTATTCCGATGAAATTCTTCCGGCCAGGTCATCCATCCCTGATCGACCAGCCAGGATTCTACGGTGGGCATATGGTGTTGTCCCTGGTACTGGCAATAAAGGGGCTTTGAGCTGGCCAGGAAATCTGCCAGCAAGGCCACGACCATCAGAATGCCGATCATCCGATAGGCCCATCGGTAGGTGCTGCGCTCCTGGAGAAGCCAGCGGAAGGCAGGTCGGCGAAGAAAGGAAAGGATGGACATCTCGTCAAAAGTACGGACTGTCCTTTGGTTGCAGCTCTTCTTGTTATTTTAGCCCCGTTCCGCGACACCTTTGACAACCAAAGTGTAAAAACGGGCCTGAAATTTGACTGCATAGACCTTACCACACAACCCAAAATCCAGGAATTATGGCCAAGAGTAAAAAGCCGGGCAAGGGAAAAAAGCCCGTTCAACCGGTATCAGGTATCGAAAAATGGTTTCCCTGGATCGCTGTTGCGATCACGGCCATCTTCTTTTTCAATAGCCTGGGGAATGGATTCGTCAATTGGGATGACGATGTCAATATCCTGGAGAACCCCAACCTGGCAGCGTTCAACTGGACGGCCATCAAAGGGATCTTCACCTCTGATGTGATCGGAAACTACAACCCGCTGACCATCCTCACCTTTGCGATCGAGAAGGCCATGTTCGGATTGAATCCAACAGTCTTCCATGTCAACAATCTCATCCTGCACCTGGCCTGTGTATTCCTGGTATACCGGATACTGCAGGGGCTGGGCATGAACGCCATGCTGGCCTTGATCGGGGCACTGATCTTCGGGATCCATCCCATGCGGGTGGAATCGGTTTCCTGGATCACCGAACGGAAGGATGTGCTTTTCGGTGTTTTTTATCTCGGCGCCCTGCTGACCTATATCCGGTACCTGGACCAGGATCGAAAGGCCCCCAGGCTGGTAGCCATTATGTTGGTCCTGTTTGCCTTGTCACTGTTGAGCAAGATCCAGGCAGTGACCCTGCCCCTGAGCATGCTGTGTGTGGATTATTTGCGTCGCCGCCCGCTCAAGCTTTCCCTGGTACTGGAAAAGTGGCCCTATTTCCTCCTCTCCCTCGCGGTCGGTTTGCTGGGGGTGTTCATGTTGTCGACCAACGAATCGCTGGCAGATACCACGGACTATTCCTTTCTGGACCGCTTGATGGTGGGGATGTACAGCTATTCGCTCTATCTGGTCAAATTCATCGTGCCCTATCGGATGTCACCCTTGTATCCGTATGAGGCCCAGCTTCCCGGGTATT
>JAUIEA010000134.1 GCA_030429045.1 Bacteroidia bacterium
GATCTCACTGGTGCCACCTGTTCCAAATACACTGAGCACGCCTTTTTGCCGGAAGGGAAGTGTCACCTTGAATGTCATATCCCTGTATTTGGGAATAGCATCCACACCAAAACTCTGCGCATAATCAAGCGCCTTATTCGCAGCAATGAGGTCCGCCAGGCCCAGGGTCGAATGGCGATAGGAAAAGAGATAGGATGAACCCATCCTGCGACTGATGGGCCCTTCCATGCTCAGGCCGGTGTGGATGGACCCGACTTCACCTGATGCCTCATGTTGTTCATTATTCCCCTCCCTCAATTGCAGGTCAAAAATGCCAGCGATGGCATTGCCAAATTCCGCTGGAAAAGCACCGGTATAAAAATCCGAGCGCTTCAGTAGCTGGCTATTGAGGATATTGACACCGCCTCCAGAGGTACCGAATATGGCAAAGTGATTTGGATTGGGAATATCAATATCCTCCAGGCGCCACACCAGGCCATAAGGCGCATTCCCCCGAATAATAATATCATTCCTGGAATCATCTGCACCGCGCACTCCGGGATAATTGGCTACCATTCGGGCAGGATCGTTCCTGCTGCCGGGATACCGGCCGGATTCCTCCATATCAAACGTCTTGGTACTGACTGTCGACATTTCATTCATAGGGGCCATTCTGGCCAGGTTGGCCTTACTTCCATTCTGGTCCTCATGTTCTTCCAGGGAACAGGTGAGCATCACCTCTCTTCCTGTACTTACCACGATATTGGGTATATCTACCGCCAGATACCCGTCAGCCATCACTTTCATCCGATATCTTCCAATGGGGACGTGATCCATCTTGAACTCCCCGATCAGGTTGGTCCGACTTGCATGAATTGCGGCAGAATCATTTGAGAGAATGATCATACCATCTGAGAGCGGAAGTCCAAGGATCTTATCCTCTACCTTTCCACGCACGGTCTGGGTCAATGAAGCTGTGGTGAAAGTGGTATCAAAGATTTGAAACAGAAAGTCTCGATATACAGCTGTTCCACTGACCAGTGCCGGGATGTTGATCCGTTCATTTGCATTGTGGACACCTTTGATCATCTCAACGGTCATCGGGATGGGAAGAATGCCATATGCTGCAATTCCTTTCGCCCGGAAATAATTGTTATCGTTGGATGCGGGAAATAAAATAGGAGCCACTTCTGCTCCCGGGTAGGTTCGCTTTAATGCTGTTTCAAGCATGGCATAAAATACGTCCGGTCGTGTATCCTGTGCTCTGACGGTCTCTTTGATCACCTCGATGGTGATGTTTTTATTGTCGAGTATATCGGCCAACTCCCTGAGAAAGTCATCCGTATCCGTTTCGGGCAACAATCGACAATCCAGGATCGCTTCAACCATTTGAGGCACCTGGTTGTCTGCACCTTCCGGATTCCGGATTCCCGTAAGGGTAACTGTATTTGTAACGAGTGCATGAATGATCGGTTCCTTTCGCAAGGATGACTCGATCAGGGGTTTGAAGAATCCGATATTCCGCAAGGCAAAGCGGGTAAACCCTGCTTCGTATTGACTGATTTCGGTGAACATTATTTTTGCCGCGGAGGATAAAAATAAAGTGCGCTTTTGTTGATTCAGTCGGTCCAGAGCAGAGACCATAGACATGGTCGCATTTTCTGCTGAGGGAACAGAACCATGTCCCGCACTATTCTGCTGGAGAGTCAATCGCAACCAGAGCGCCCTTTTGTGGTTGATGGCAATGCCATAAAGAAACCGTGAAAGATCTGAACGTATGACACCGGATACCCCAGAGCCGCCCTCCCCCAGGACAACGACCGGATTCAACAATTGGAAAAACTGTTCAGTCACGATGCCGGCTCCCTTTGCACCACCGGTTTCTTCCCCGGAAACGGCAAGAAGACTCACGTTGAAGGGAAGATCCTGTTTTTGGGCCAGATCCACAAAGTCGATTATTGCAGCCAACTCCATGGCTCCCATCGCTTTATTATCGATGGCCCCACGACCCCATATTTCATCCTCCAGTATGACACCTGAAAATGGTGGAAAGACCCATTGGTCTGCATCCCCTGCATCCACGACATCAATATGATTGAGTAGAATGATATTCGGCTTCTGCCGTTCCAGCGGATAAAGAGATGCAACAAAATTGTAGCTATCCTCCTCATCTGTTAAAACCCGAACAACCAATCCCTGCTGCTGGCATTGGTCTGCAAAGAATTGCCCGGCTTTTCGTTCATGTCCTGTAATAGACGAGATCGACAAATAGGATGAAAGAAAATCGGTGAGGAATTGCTGTTTAGTGGAGATCTCGTCCGGGAGTAGTGCTGACTGACCCGGCAAATCGAAACTGAAAGCCATCAGCACCCAAAAGAGGATGAAGAATAAATGAGGGTACACAGATGTCCGCATACGTAAAGTATTTGCGAGTGCATCCTGTCGGTTGTCCTGATATGAAAGCCCCCTATCTTGGTTGGATAGGGGAGTAAAGTAACTCATTCAATGGGCCAATTCAATGATCACCTTTTAAAGAGGGGGTGATTTTCGTCATGCCGGCCGCAATGCAGGCCGGGTGACTGCACTCATCCGGGAATTCAATCCAACAGGCTTCTGACCCTATTCTCGTAATTCTCTGAATCCCAAACCCGCACACCTTCTTCTTCGTGGATGATCTCCCCTTCGCGGTTGATGAGGAGTGTGGTGGGCAGGGAAATGACAAAGGCGTCGATATACTCGATATCCAGGCGGACAAATTGGAAGGTGAGACCGTGCTGCTGCTGAAAATTCTGGATGGTCAGCAGGTCGTCCCGGCTGGCTGCCAGAAATACGATATCCTCCCCATACCGGGCGTGCAGCCGCTGGATGTAGTTCATTTCCTGGACACAGGGCTTGCACCAGGTGGCCCAGAAATTCAGGAATACGGCCTTCCCAGCGAAGTCTGCCATGGTTAGCGCCCGTCCTTGTAAATCGGTCATATGGATGCGCTCCAGTCGGTCGTCTTCCGGTACGGATAAAGCCGGCTGCTGGATATGATTAACCATAATCACCTCATGTTCGGGAGCCCGCAAGCCGGAAAAGGCCGCCAGGATCACTATCATATAGGGATATATTACCATATTTTCCAGCATATTGGGTGGAAACCGCTTACCTTTGTGCCGAGAAAGGTACCCATTCTCCCTGAATAGACATGCCAGTTTCGGTGAAGTTGCCAGGATCCCGGGTACAGATCAAAACGAAAATTCCATTATATGAAACAATCCCTTACACTCACCTTGATCCTGTTGGTCTTCGGGATCAGCGCCCAGGCTCAGAAGAGCTTGCCACCGAATCCGGAACCCGGAAAATGTTACGTCAGTTGTGTCACTGAAGATGTATGGGAAACGGTTCAGGAGAAGATCATGGTACGTCCGGAGTACAAAACATTGAAAGTTGTACCCGCCGAATACAAGAATGTTGATGAGAAGGTGATGGTCAAGCCCGCCTCCAAAAAGTTCGTCTATGTACCTGCTACATACAAGAAGGTAACCGAATCCTATCAGGCTGAGGATCCATATAAAAAGATCACTCCTGTCGCTGCCAAGCTGGGATCTGACACCAAGACGGTCGTCATCCAGGAATCGTACAGCCATTACGAATGGAAATCTGCTTATGCTGATTGCGAGTCCAAGGATCCACGCGATTGCCGCGTGTTGTGTTATGTGCAGTATCCGGAGCAAACAACTGGAATTGGCATCCAGACCCTGGTCAATGACGCATCCTATAGCCGTGCACCTGCCGGTGGACAGACCAAGACGTATGACACCCAGGTAGAAGTCACCCCTGCACGCTATGAAACGATCGATATTCCGGCAGAATACATCACCATCACCAAGCGTGTCCTGGTGCAGGATGAGACCATTGTCGAAACTGTTGTTCCTGCAGAATATCGCACGTATGATGTGACCCGCCTCAAGCAGGAGGGTGGTATCACCGAGTGGGTGGAGATCGATTGCAAACTCACCGATCTGAATGTACTGCCGATCTATTACGCCCTGGGTAGCGCTCGTCTGACCGCTGAAGCGCGCAAGGTCATTGACAACAAGCTGTATGCCCTGATGAAAGCCAAACCCGGTATCCGGATCGAACTGAATTCACATACTGACTCTCGTGGAAGCGCCTCTTCCAACCAGGACCTATCCCAGCGTCGTGCCCAGTCTGTGGTCGACTATCTGGTGTCCAAAGGCATTTCAAAGAATCGCCTCGTCGCCAATGGGTATGGAGAAACCAAGCTGAAGAACGGCTGTGTTGATGGTGCCGAATGTACTGAAGACCAACATGCGTTGAATCGCCGGACGGAGTTCCGCGTTCTGCCGAACTAATCTTGATCAACGAACTATAAAGGGGCATCCGCCGAAAGGTGGATGCCCCTTTTTCTATGTCGGGATGTTCCTATTCGGTCCCGGTCAGTTGACCGATCAGATGACACATGGTCTCAATGCCCAGAGGGATAGCATTATCGGCATCTGGCAGATAATATGGTGAATGGAGACCCGGAAGTGGTTGCGTTTCACGGGCCTGGTAGTGTTCCGGAGAGGCTGTCCCCAGTCGGAGCATCAGGGATGGAATGCGTGGCTCCTGCCGACCGTATCGGGAAAAGTCTTCCCCGATGGTCTGGGGTGCAATTTCCCGGACATGATCCGCACCCAGGCGAGATTCCAGGATCTGACGGGTCCTCGATGTCAAAGTCGGATCATTGTACAATGCCGGGGTGAACATGTCCCGCACCGTCACGACGGGCAACAGGGAATCCGGTACTCCGGAGGCGATCGCAGTGCCCCAGCAGGTCCGCTCGATGGCTTTGACCAGGGAGGCCCGCTGTTCATCCCCGAAGGAGCGAACCGTCAGCTCCAGCCTTACCTCATCCGGGATAATATTCCCGACTGTTCCCCCGTGAATCGCCCCAACGGTGATCACGGCAGGGTCGAACGGGGATGCTTCGCGGGATACGATGGTCTGGAGATCGACGATGATCTTGGCCGCCGTGACTACCGGATCAATGGCCAGATGAGGAGAGGCTCCATGACCACCCACACCGCGAACGAGAATGGTCAGCATGTCGACGTTGGCCATGGCCCAACCGGGGCAGATCCCGATGGTATGCGAGGGCAAATCGGCACTGGTGTGCCAGGCCAGGGCCAAATCAGGCCTGGGAAAATGCTTGTACAAGCCATCTTCCAGCATCTGCTTCGCACCCTGTCCGGTTTCTTCAGCGCTCTGTGCAACAAAGAGGATACGCCCCATCCAGGTGCTTTTATGTGAAGCGAGGTAACGCAATGTGCCCAGCCAGACGGTCATGTGCAGATCATGGCCACAGGCATGCATCACGCCAGTGGGAACACCCTCCTTTTCGATCATCACCCTGCTGGCAAAGTCGGCCCCGGTCTTTTCCACCAGGGGAAGAGCATCCATATCGGTGCGCAGCAGGATGGTCGGTCCTTCGCCGTTCTCCAGCAGGCCGGCTATACCATGCCCGCCGATCGGATGCCGGTAGGTCAGTCCAATTTTATCCAGTTCTCGCGTCAGGAATGCCGACGTCTCCACTTCCCGGAAGGAGAGCTCGGGGTGGGCATGCAGATGTGTATACATACCGGAAAGCAGACTGCGCTCGGATGAAGAAAGGGTCTGTGCCGGGGCAGCCTGGACCAGTCCAACTACCAAAATCAGAGGGAGAATTCGAGAATACATGAGAAGTGATTCGTTCCGGATGCAAGATACAACGCCGGGAGACCACCTTTCCGTCGAGACCAGGAGCCACTGGATCTACTTCCGGATCACATGATCCTTCAGTGACGGGCATTCGGACCAAATGAAGGGTCACGGCCAGACCGTCGATCACAGGGACTACCCGACGACTGACAAAACGGATGGTGAACCGCTGAAATGATTTTGCTAAAAGTCGAATGCCGAACAACCCTAGTTGTACAAGTACATGGACCGGTTTCGATCCAGTTCCCGGAAATAGGGATCCTTCAGATCTTTGATAAATCGGATCATTTCGCCGGTGGATTTCATTTCAGGCCCCAGGCGCTTGTCCACATTCGGGAATTTATCAAAACTGAAGACGGGAACCTTGATGGCATAGCCTTCCAGCTTTTTGACGATCTCGAAGTCCTTCAGCTTCTTCACGCCCATCATCACCTGGGTGGCAATATTCAGGTAAGGCACCTGGTAGGCCTTGGCAATAAAGGGTGTGGTCCGGGATGCCCGCGGATTCGCCTCAATCACATAGACCTTTTCCACACCGGAGATCTTGTCGGTGTGGATGGCAAACTGGATGTTGATCAGGCCGCGAATATCCAGGGCCTTCGCCATGCGCTTGGTATAGTCGATCATGGTGTTGACCGTATCCTCGCTCAGGCTGTAGGTGGGCAGCACGGCGCTGCTGTCTCCGGAATGGATGCCTGCAGGTTCGATATGTTCCATGACACCCATGATGTGTACATCTTCACCATCACAGATCGCATCGATCTCCGCCTCTTTGGCGCGCTCCAGAAACTGGTCGATCAAGACCCGGTTGTCCGGCATATGCTTGAAAATGGAGAGGACAGACTGCTCGAGCTCCTCATCATTGATGACAATCTTCATGCGCTGGCCACCGAGGACGTAGCTCGGCCTGACCAGCACTGGGAATCCGACTCGTTTGGCAATGGCCAAAGCCTCTTCAACAGTCTCCGAAACGCCATATTCAGGATACGGCACACCCTGCTCCTTCAGGAGATCGGAGAACGCGCCCCGATCCTCGGCCAGGTCCATGCTGCGGTAATCCGTCCCGATGATGGGTATCCCGGCTTTATGGAACTGTTCGGCCAGCTTGAGTGCTGTTTGCCCACCCAACTGGACGATCACACCTTCAGGCTTTTCCAGTTCGATGATCTCCTGGATGTGCTCCCAGAAGACTGGCTCGAAATAGAGCTTGTCCGCAATGTCGAAATCGGTGGAAACCGTCTCCGGATTGCAGTTGATCATAATGGCTTCGTAACCGGCATCTTTGATGGCCAGTAGTCCATGGACACAGCAATAGTCGAATTCGATTCCCTGGCCGATCCGGTTTGGGCCTGAACCCAGGACGATGATCTTTTTCTTGTTGCTGGGAATACTTTCGTTTTCCTGATCGAAGGTGGAGTAGTAATACGGCGTTTGAGCCTCAAATTCCGCAGCACAGGTGTCGACCAGTTTGTAGGTTCGCCGGATGCCTTCTTTCAAGCGGTGTTTCGTCACGGCATGTTCGTCGATGCGCATCAACCAGGCGATCTGCGCATCGCTGTATCCCACCTGCTTCAACTCCATCAGGAAATCCCGGGGAATATCTTCGGGAACATTGTACCTGTCCAGCTGTTTTTCATAGTCCACCAGCCGCTTGATCTGTTTGAGGAACCAGGGGTCCATATGGGTCAGCTTGTGTACCGTATTGACCGGGACACCCAGGCGGAGCGCATCCTTGATGCGATAGACCCGGTCTGCGCTGGCATATTGCAGGCGTTCGAGGATGTCTTCTGTCCGGATCCATTCTTTTTTATCGGCACCCAGGCCCATCCGGCCTTCCTCCTGGCTCTGACAGGCCTTTTGCAGGGCTTCCAGAAAATTGCGGCCGATGGCCATGACTTCACCGACAGACTTCATCTGGAGGCCCAGCAAGTCATTGGCACCGTGGAATTTTTCGAAATTCCAGCGGGGCATCTTGACGATCACATAATCCAGGCTCGGTTCAAAATAGGCCGAGGTATTCTTGGTGATCTGGTTCTTCAATTCATCCAGTGAGTAACCGATGGCCAGCTTGGCCGCGATCTTGGCAATGGGATATCCGGTGGCCTTGGAAGCCAGGGCAGATGAACGGGATACCCTTGGATTGATCTCAATGGCGATGAGGTCTTCATTTTCCGGATTCACGGCGAATTGCACATTACAACCCCCGGCAAAATTCCCCATGGAACGCATCATCATGATGGCTGCATTTCGCATCTCCTGGTAAGAGGTATCGGAAAGTGTCATCGCCGGTGCTACGGTGATACTGTCGCCGGTATGGATGCCCATGGGGTCCATGTTTTCCACCGTACAGATGATCACTACATTATCCTTGTTGTCACGGAGGAGCTCCAGTTCATATTCCTTCCATCCGAGGACGGCTTTTTCAACCAGGACCTCATGGGTTGGCGAGGCGTTCAATCCTCGTCGAAGGGCATCTTCAAATTCTTCCGGTTTATGGCAGAATCCACCGCCTGTGCCCCCCAGGGTATAGGACGGTCGGATCACCAGTGGAAAGCCGATCTTCTGTGCAGCTTCCATTCCTTCGAGGAAGGAGTTGGCAATAAAGGAGGGCGCGACGCCCATGCCCATATTCACCATATGCTGGCGAAAGGCCTCCCGGTTTTCCGCCAGTTCAATGGCCGCAATATCCACACCGATCATCCGGACATTAAATCGTTCCCAGACCCCTTGCTGGTCCGCTTCAATGGCCAGGTTGAGTGCCGTTTGGCCACCCATGGTGGGTAAGACAGCATCGATCTGATGTTTCTCGCAGATCTCGATCAGGCTTTCTACCGTCAGGGGCTTCAGGTAGATATGGTCGGCCGTGACCGGGTCGGTCATAATAGTTGCCGGATTGGAATTGATGAGGATCACCTCGATACCTTCTTCCCGAAGGGAACGGGAAGCTTGACTACCGGAGTAGTCAAATTCACAGGCTTGGCCGATGATGATGGGTCCGGAGCCGATAATCAGCACGGAGCGAATGGAGGAATCTTTAGGCATGCGGGTCGTCTTTTACAAACCGCGTGCAAAGGTAGTGAACGGGAGGCGGATGGCCATTAGAAAATCATTGGAATAATCAGGAAGGAGGTGGAATGAGTGAGGAGTCAAGGAGGTTATGAGGTTTTGAGAAAAAGAAGAAGACACGGATGCTTGAGATCCGGATCCAGGACTTTAGATCCAGATCGAAGCATCTGGCCATCCGCCAGCTGGCGGATCGTCTGGGCGCAATGACGCAAAGGGATTCTGCACACTCCTATTTCAGAGCCCTTTACCCATTACCGGCCCGCTTGGAGCCAGCTATCAGAATGGCGCAGCCACTGATGTAATCAGGCGAATGGCGTGATAACCTCCCTCCTCCGCTAAAGCTTCGGCGGGCAGGCATCCCCAGCCCCTCTCCTTTTCAAGGAGAGGGGAGCCTAACCGATTGGCCTATTACCTTTTACCCATTACCGGCCCAAAGAGAGCTTGCTCCTCAGGTGGCGCAGCCACTGATATAATCAGAGAAGGGCGAACAGCGAAGGGCGAACAGCAAGCTGCTGCGTTAACCTCCCTCCCCCGAGTACTCGGGGCTAAAGCTTCGGTGGGCAGGCATCCCCGACCCTTCTCCTTTTCAAGGAGAAGGGTGCCAAACCGATGGGCCCTTTACCTATTACCCATTGCCCATTACCGGCCCAGATGGAGCCTGCTGACCAGGTGGCACAGCCACTGATGTAATCAGGCGAACAGCGAACAGCCTCGAGCACTCGGGGGCGAACAGCGAAGGGCGAAAGGCAAAAAGCGAACAGCAAAATATCATCGCACCAATTCCACCTCCCCACTGATCTGCTTCGAACTGCCATCTGGCAACAACAGCACCATCTCGTAGACATAGACACCTGGATCACATGGCCGACCGCGGAAGGTGCCGTCCCATCCTGTTTCATTGGTTAGTCCCGGGGTGGACAAGAGCAGATTACCCCAGCGATCCCAGATCGTCAGGCGGTCGATGGGATAGGTACGATCTGACGGACTGACCACTCGCCACACATCGTTGATACCATCGCCATTCGGACTGAAGGCAGTGGGGACAAAAACCTGCAACGGGTAGATCACCCGGACAGTTAACTCATCCATGGCGGTACAGCCATTGGCATCTGTCAGGGTGATCTGATAGACTACGGTGCTCAAGCCTTCGGCTTCAAGGGTCTCGTGATCAGCCTGGTCCAGGCCTTCCGGGGGTGTCCAACTCAAAGTATAGGACCCCGCATTGGTTTGGATGAGACGTGTCCCTTTTTCGTTTTCATTCAGGATAAGTTCAGGTCCCGCTTCCAGGTAGAGGGCCGGTGGATCCTGGACCACCAGCGTTGACGTCGTTGTGCAACCCATGG
>JAUIEA010000135.1 GCA_030429045.1 Bacteroidia bacterium
CGGTGCGGGAGTGGTTGAATCGCGACAATTGCCTGCGATCTGAAAAAGCCTGCTCCGTGTGGCATTCATCACACCGTTTCAGGTGTTGATTCTGATGTGGATCATCATGGCAGCTGCTGCACTGTGCGAAGGGAATATCTGCAAACTGCTGGAAGGATTTGCCATTCCGCATCTCCTTGAGGTGACATTCTGTACAGTCTACGTCGCGGTGTTTGCCTGCCAGGGCAAAATCAGTCTTGTTGTGATCGAATCGGGTGGCCGGAGCAAAGGCCTCCGTGCTATGGCAGGAAGCGCAATCATTGCCCAGGGTTTTCTGGTGACTGTCCTCGTGGCAGGAGATACATTCCTGGCCCAGGCCGAGGTAGGTGTTCTTTCTGGATCGGATCTCCCGGTCGCTGATCAGGTCAGGTTTGTGACAGTCCCGGCAATCGATCTTCTGATGCGCACCGGTCAGTTCATATCCCGTGAGTCGATGATCGAAGTTCTTTTCCTCAAATCGGATCATCTCGAAGTTGCGACCGTGATGTTCGCTATGGCAGGAGGCACATTCCTTCCCCCTGACTTCGCGACTGGCATGGTAGCCCTTTCGGGCAGAGATCCGGGACTTCAGCACCTTGTGGCAATCCAGGCATTTCTCATTGGAGACCTTATCTCCCAGGGTGTGACATTTAGTGCAGTTGCGCAGGCCTTCCAGATCGGCATGTGAACGGGTCAGTTCACCGGGCGACAACTGTCCATATCCTTCAGTGACCGCGCCGAGAAGGAAGGCTATGAATAATATGATCGTCAGCCCGATGCCCCTGTTCATGACCTGTGTTTTTTTACGGTATAACCAAAGCGTTTGGTGATCTGGATCCCCGACTTTTGAAGGAACTGGGTGGGAAGCTCTCCCCCGGCAAAAATATAGACCAGGTCATTGGGAAGATGAAGGGGTTCTTTCTCCGGGCCCTCGCTGAGAACCACGTGGTCGGTTTCGATCTTTTCGGGATTGGTCAGAAAGGCGACGTGCAGTCGGTCTTCATCCATGGCGGCCAGGATCTTTTCCCGGTTCTTGGGTTTGATCCGGCTGAACGCATCCTTCCGGTAGGACAGGGTGACCTTGTTCTCATCCATCAGGGACAGGGCGGCCTCAATAGCTGAATCACCGCCGCCCACCACCAGGATCTGTTTGTCCCGAATGTTTTCCGGTTCAAGCAGCCGGTAGGCTACCTTTTCCGTGTCCTCGCCGGGGATGCCCAGTTTGCGGGGACTGCCCCGTCGGCCGATGGCCAATAGCACGCGCTTGCTCAGAAATGTCTCACCGGTTTTAATGGTCACCTCAAAACCTTTCGGAACCATCTTGATGTCTTCCACTTTGGCATGTTCCCGAATCTGGATATTGTTCTTATCAAGGACGCTGTTCCAAAGGTCCAGAAGCTCCGTTTTACTCGTATCGAATAATTTGACCTTGCCATGGAGAGGCAGATTCATGGGTGCAGTCATGACGATCTTTGTTCGTGGGAAGGTAAAGACCGTTCCCCCCAGCGTATCCTGCTCCAGGGTCAGGACGGATAATTTGTGCTTTGTTGCGGTCAGGGTTGCCGAGATCCCCGCCGGTCCGGCACCGATCACGATGAGGTCGTGCCAGCCCTCCTCGGACTTGATCCCTCCCCGCACCATGCTTTCGACGGCGGCTTCGCCCTGTTCGACACTGTTCTTGATCAGGCCCATTCCCCCGAGTTCTCCCGCGATATAGATACCGGGGACATTGGATTCAAAGTCCTGGTTGACATGGGGCAGATCCACGCCCCGCTTTTCTGTTCCGATCACCAGGGAAATGGCTTCGACAGGGCAGCTGTGGAAGCAGGCCCCATGACCGACACAATGAGAAGCATTGACCAGCGATGCCTTGCCTCGAGTCAGTCCGAGGATATCCTGTTCGGGACAGGCTGCCACGCAGGCCGCACTGCCGATGCAGGTATTCAGGTCGATGACAGGGTGGAGGGAGACCGGTTCGAACAAGCCGTCCTGCTTGGCCTGTTCGATCTTGGCTTCCACCTCTTCGGAGGCTTTCTTCAGCTTGCGCATGTAGATCACCACGATGATCCCGCTGATCAGAAAAACAATACTGTATATCAGGATCTCTTCCGTCATGGAGGTGCCGTTAAAAAGTCCATCGATAGCCAAAAAGGATGGTCACGATCACATGGACCACCATGAAGATAAGCATGATCAGGGCAAAGGGGAGGTGGGCCACATGCCAGTATTTGAAGAGTTTGACCATGGTTTGCAATCGTTCGATCCGATGGTTCATGACCATTTCACTGCGGATGATCCGGGTGACCGCCTTCCTGGCAGGCCGGGCCAGGCCCGCTTCTGTCATGATGGTCTTTGCCCGGGATAACCGACGCCGGTCCTCCCAGTGCGTCTTCCAGTACCGGACCAGCGGATTGCCGGATGAAATGGGTGGACTCTGGATGGTGGCCAGAATTTGGTCTACCTGCCCATCCGAGACACGATACTTTTCGCGCAGGGTTGCGGCCAGGTCCAGCTGCAGTCCGCGAATCTCCTCCAGAGACAATTCACGCCCTTCGATGGTCCGGGGGATCTGGATGTAGATGAAGCGACCAATGACGCCACTGGCGACCACGGCGACCATGCTCCAGAAGCTGATGGAGACAAGCCCACCGAATTTGAAGGCGGTATGGAAAAGGATCATGATCGGCCCCAGAGTGCACAGGAAGATGTGAAACTCCAACCAGTATTTTAAACGTCCGAAACGGGAAAGAAAGGCGTAGCGCTTGCGGGCGATATACCCGAAAACACCGATCAGAATAAGCAGTGTGCCGAAGATGCCCAGGCCGTGTCCAAAGACTCCTGATGGCTTCAACATGTCATGTTCTGGATGATAGAATCGTTCTTCCAGGGCCGTATTGTAATACTGTAACCCATTGATTGCCAGGTAGCATGTCACGATGAGGACGATGGCAACCAGGCTGGAGATGTACAATCGATGAACCAAAGGAGACATAAAGTACTGGATGCAATGATGTACCTAAAGATAAATTCCTCTAATACGAGATTCAACTAAGAATTGCTCAACCCTCCGGGTGATATACATCATTTTGAATGCCCCTGGTGGAGAGATCCGGCATGGAGATCTGCTGTTCAGAAAGATGAACGACTGTCTGATAAAAGGTCTTCTTCCAGGATTTGCAGACTTTCCACTCAAACCCGGTGGTTTATACGCGCTGGGCAGTATTTTCGCTCCCTATGTGGCGAATCCAGCAACTCATTCCCGGTATGCTCTTACTGTGCATGACCCAATCCGTCTCGGCGCGCGTTTTATGGGTGTGAGTCAAGGCGGGAAGACTGATATTGGCGGCCGCTTTTTATTTCATTCCGTCTTCTTCTGGTAGCCGATTCGCTTTCTATCGCCCTGCTCCTCTTCTTTTTGTTTCTCCTCCAGCAACCGTTTCATATATTCGAATAGTACCCGGATTTCATGGCTTTGTCCCTGTAGGTCCTGTTCTATCCGTTCTACCTTGAGGATCAGATCCTGATGGGTTAGCAGCAGTTTTCTCATTCTTGTGAACAAGCGGATGATCTGGATATTGACCTGGATGGCCAGGGTGCTGTTGATCACTCCTGATAACTGCGCCACACCTTGCTCGGTGAACACCATGGGAGCGTACTTTGAGTGCGCGCCTTGCTTTAAGGTGCCAATCTGGCGCCTTAAAGCCCCATATTCTTCTTCCGTCAACTCGAACATAAAATCTTCCGGGAACCGATCGATGTTTCTTCTCACCTGACGCTTCAGATACTTCGTCTCCACCTCATACAAGTCTGCCAGATCGCTGTCCAGCATCACCTGTTCACCCCGGATCTGATAGATCTTGCTCACGATCTCTACTGGCCCTATCCGTTCCATTGGCTTTTCTTTGTGTTTCAAGATATGGATTTCTCGCCTTGTTTTTTCATTCCTCCTCCGGCTCATTCCTCCCGACCCGAGGTCCAACTTGGACCGACAGAATGGAAAAGTGTAGGAAAATGACGAAATCTTAAAAGCCTGATATTTAAGCAGGTATACATGATAGGTAAATGGTAGTAAATATTAATTAGACAGGGGTAAACCAATCCGGTAGGTGGACTTCCGACACTTGGTGAGGGTGAATTCATTAGTCCCGTTGCCACCGTCGACTCATCACTTTTATTTTGAAGCTGCTTTAGCAACAGCTAACCAATCATCGTCCGAATGGGTATGCTCGGCTGCCTACTTCTGAATATGTGTTTTTGAATTCATTCTCAATCCAATTCCAATCCACCTCCCTGGACAAGACAATCATCTCATGGTTCATGTTCACCATCTGATCCAGGCGCATCCGAAAGAGGTCATTTTGATCCTGTGGCAGATATTTTCCCAACATTTTTTTTGTAAGGTTTTTGGCCCAATTCATGTTTCCCTTGCTAAACAGAAGGCCTTCTTTTCTCTTGTTTCCTCCAACTAGCCCCTCACTGTCAAATTATTAGCATGTTGTGAATAACTTTTTCAGAGACGACTATTTATAATTATATACTAAATTTGCAGAACAGATTGTTGAAAAAACTAAAAATATCATAGCAATGAAAAATACAAAAAAGACATATTTATACTTAATGACTCTATAATCATTTATTGGCATTCTAATGTTAAAATATTTAATAAAAACCAAAGCTGTAAATACTACCCATCCAAAGATAAAAATAAGAAAATACTGATTTTTAATTACGCTTTCAAATATCAAAGCATATGTCAATTCAAAAATCCCTAAAATGATGAAATTAAATGTCATACCTATTACACTTGCTGAATAAAACTTTGCTACTAAGTCATTTTCCAAATGATCTTCCACATAATGCTTATACAAGGATACATATACCGAAAACAACAATCTTTTATTCATACCTAATATCCTAATTTCTTTTGTCTATAAGGAAGCCAGACATTACGCTTCGACTCCTGATACTCCTTTGATGTTGTATATGCTCTACCTAATTCCCATCCAACATTTATTGCAGCACCAGGTAATCCTCCAATTACTCCATAACCTGATATTCCTAAGTCACCTCCAAATTGTATATAACGCCCGGTAGATAAATTACCTTCATTTAAAATGTAATCGTCTCGTAAGTCACTGATAGTCAATCCAACTGAAATCGCAGTAAATGTATTCCCAGCAATTCTAGCTGAATTTGAAAATGACTTAGCCAATGCTTTACTTCCCGTTGCTCCATTTGATTGCTTTATAATAGCATATAACTTCGGTCCACCACTTCCGTTTCCTAAAAAAGTACCCATACTTTTTGAGTAGTTGACTTCACCCACTGCAGTATAAATAGAACCTATTATGGCAGAAGTAGATCCAACAATTTCATTCATAATGTTAGGCATAACAGTTCTCTCTGCAAAATCAGATGCCCATTCGCTGCCGGTATATTTAAAAGTTGCACCACCCCATTCGTGCGTATCTCTTGCCGTAGCCTTCTCAGGGCAATCAGGACATTTTCCATCAGAGTCAGTGTAATAAACAGGATTGGTCCAAAAAGCTGCATACGAAGTCTTATCAACTTGGTTCGGATGGTCCGCCAACGGATCAACACCTAACCACCTCTGCGATTAGAAGTCATCGCAAATATACCATGGCATTCCGATTCCATAAGCACTTTTGGAACTGAGTTAGGCTAGTGGGGCAAAGTTAGTATTCGTTAATGAAAATGCCTATTCAACTTGCAGTGGTTCTCTTCCTTTCTCACTAAATGTACATTTCACTTAATTGAAATACCACTCTCTTCTAATACCCGTAGGTAGTACGGGTCGAGTAGTATCTCATGTGCCAGGCGAATAGTATCAAGGTTGTTGCTGAATGACTGATCTCTTTTCTTATATTCATCTATTATTAGATCAACAGTTTTCTCTTTATGGAAAAGTTCGATGGAGTTACAAATGTTGTTTGTATATAAGACAATTGTATCTCCTTCACGAGGCTTAGCAGGACCTCCTTCTGAAAACTTCCAACTATTCTCGCAATCCGGGTCGAATCGAAAATTGACATAAAGTCTTGAATCTGATTGTGCCCTGCAAAAATGCTCCCCCCAGAAATACTTTTTACCATTAATAGTACAGATCATCTCTATCGGGTAAGCTAGGAAAATACTGTCTTTATTGTAAAACTCGTCACGGAGTCGCATTTCATGAATTTGAATTGAACCCCTTGATTGGGTCGTGTCATAAAAACTAATGTCTTCCGGAAAGATTTCAAAGATCAATTCTCCATTGGCATATATTGAGTATTTAATACCATCCTGGTTGCAGGAAAGTCCTGCAAGTAACCAAATAACTAACATTAGATATTTCATCTTCTATTGGTTTTTTGATAAACTCTATCAGGCTTCTGTCCATAGAAATCGTCTCTTTTTTGGAACTGCAACTTTCCAGGATATCCATCCTTGGTAAGAATCCAGGAAGTCCCTGATCGATCCTTTCCTGCATTTATAGATACATGGTCCAAAACCCATGGCTCTCCTTTTTTGCTATATCCGAATGCACTCTTAAAGGGCTGTGCATCTCCACGTGTTTTTTCATTAGCTGCCTTTTCTACAAAGCCAGCCATTGAAACAAATTTCAAAAATTGTGATTCGTCTCTCCTCCCATATCCGGATTCTTTGTCATCACCTGACAGACCACTTTCTACAGCGGAAAAGCAATTAAATTCACATCCAGCAGATTCTGCTTCATACCCTGCAGCAAATTTGCCAACAAAAGTATTTGTTAGATCAATTTTGCCGTCTTTCTTGTTTTTATATAAGTTAGATACTTCTTCATCTGAGAATGCTCCATTAGCCCACTCTTTCAATGATTGTTGGTTGTCTCCAGGCTCCGCAACTAAAAAAATCTTCTGATTAGCTTCATCATATTTAGGTATCCAATCATTCCCTTCTGTAGACATTCCTGTCGGATCGATAAACTTAACAGGATTCTGCATTGTATAGTTATACGGCGTCCACGTTGCATACTTCTCCGCTAACGGATCAACACTCAACCACACACTCAACCCGGGATCATAATACCTGGTACTGTAATAATAGAGGGAAGTGCGGGAGTCGAGTTCACAGACGATTCTGTCTGCATACATGACGTTGCCATTGAAGAGGTAAGGCGTCTTCCACCAGGCATTTGGTAACAAGGCAAATTGCTCATCCATGTTTTATCCAAAAGGTAAATCTAAGAAAAACTGGCATGGTTCGCCAGATGCTTTAGTCAGATTGGAAGAGGCGGGAATAGTGTCTGGTTCAGTATTCAAACTATAACATAATGGACATGATGTGATCCTGAACTGTACTGCGAAACCCCACGTATGGTTGTTGTCTTGATTGCAACAACCTTTTGCTTCTGGCTATTCCTGCCTGTCTGCTTGAGCAGGATCAATCTTGTCCATCCTCAACTCCTGTGAATCCTGATGCTGATAATTTACTGCCCAAGCCGGGATCCAAAGCAATCAGGAGTAGGACGATCTGCACAAAACGGCAACACCCTAGGGCCCCTTGCTCAAGAGGATGATTTTCAACACGACAGTTCTATTTTGACTGATTCCTCATTATTCATCCCCAAACCAAAGTCAATCCAACGGATGTGGGACCTATTTTTGATGGCGGATACTCCCAAGGTCACGAATGTCATCCACGGGCAGTATTTTCGCTCCCTATGTGGCGAATCCAGCAACTCATTCCCGGTATGCTCTTACTGTGCCTGACCCAATCCGTCTCGGCACAGGTCCTGAATCTGGATGCCGGCAGTGAGAATACCCGCATCATCGAGCGGATGATCACCAAGACCGGCCAACGGGGACTGGTGACCTCCGGTTTGTATCCCCTGAATCGGGATGCCGTCGCTGCCCTGGCCATGCAGTTTGATACCGCCACCAACACGCCCATAGGCGTCCAGGATCGCCTCGACCTCTTTGAGATCTATAAAGACAACAATGAGTGGCTGGTGCAGCCCGGCGCCTATGAAGGGTTTACAAGGCAACGGGCACCGATCCGGTTTGTGGACTACGAAGGCCGGGAGCGAACCAGCCAGAGCCACGTCATGGCCAGTGCAGATCATGCGCGCTATGTGCTCAGCCGCAAACCGATTTGGAAGACCTTCTATCGTACTCCGGCCAACCTGTGGGAGACCCAAACCCCCTCCTTTTACGTCAAGATCAACCCCCTCCTTCGGGTCAGCCTGAGCCAGAGTGCCGAGCAGGGTATATTCTTTGCCAATCAACGTGGCGTCCGCCTGCGGGGAGGCGTGGATGAGCGCATCTATTTTGCGACCGAGATCCTCGAAACCCAGGCTTCTTTTCCAGCCTATGTCCGCGAATACACCCAGTACCATCGAGCCCTGCCGGGGAATGGGCTGTACAAGAACTATACAAGTTCCGTACTGGACATTGAAAACGGATTGGATTATCTGAATGCCCAGGGCTATGTCGGCTTCCGGATCATTCCCCATATCCACGCCCAGTTTGGCCATGGCCGCCATGTGATCGGGCAGGGGTATCGGTCGCTCTTGTTGTCCGATTTTTCCAACAACTATTTCTATCTCAAGTTCCTGACGCGATTGGGTCGATTTACCTATCAGAATATTTTTGCGGAACTATCGGCCTTTTCGGCGAACGGGATCGGCGGGTCCAACCTGGTACCGAAAAAATATATGGCTGCCCACTACCTCGGCGTGGACATTTTACCGAATCTCCATCTGGGTTTATTCGAATCGGTCGTTTACAATCGTTCTCAACAGTTCGAGTTCCAATATCTCAATCCGGTCATCCTGTACCGCAGCGTCGAGCATCTGACCGGCAGCCCGGATAATGTGCTGGTGGGCTTGAATGCAGACTGGCGTTTCCTGAAACAGTTCCAGCTGTATGGGCAAGTGATCCTGGATGAATTCAAATTCAAGGAGATCTTTTTGGACAATCGGGGCTGGTGGGCCAATAAATACGGTTTTCAAGCGGGCATCAAAGCTCTTGATGTGGCAGGGGTGGATCACCTGGATCTCCAGGTGGAATACAATCAGGTGCGCCCTTACACCTATCAGCATTTTGACAGCCTGAGCAATTATTCCCACTACAATATGCCCCTGGCTCATCCCCTGGGCGCCAATTTCAGGGAGTGGGTATTTGTGGGGCGATATCAGCCTGCACGGCGATGGGTGGTCCAGGGCCGGATGGTCCTGGCAAACACCGGACGGGATGTCGATGGACTGAATTATGGAAGTGATATCCTGCGCAATTATAAAAGCCGAATCGGCGATTATGACAATGTCACCGGACAGGGTGTAAAATCAGAAATGCTGCTGGTGGGTGTTGATGCCACATATGAATTGTTTTATCACTTTTACATTCAGGCTTCATTTTTTACCCGACAGGAAAAGATTGCTGGTGTCAATCGTACGACCCAGTTGTTTGGAGGGGGCATCCGGTGGAATCTTCCGGATGTACGCATGGATTTTTAATTATGGCTACAGAAAACAAAACACTGCTCCGGGCTCTGGAAGAACGCATTCTGGTATTGGATGGCGCGATGGGGACCATGATCCAACAGTACAAGCTGGAAGAGGCCGGCTATCGCGGTGACCGGTTTCGGGAGTGGGACCATGACCTGAAGGGGAATAATGACCTGTTATGCCTGACACAACCAGATATTATCCGGGCCATTCACCTGGAATACCTGAGGGCCGGCGCAGATATCCTGGAGACCAATACCTTCAATGCCAATGCCATTTCTCTTGCGGACTATGGCATGGCCGACCTGGCCTACGAGATCAATCGTGCAGCCGCTACGCTTGCTCGTGAGACGGCAGAGATCGCCATGGAAGCCA
>JAUIEA010000136.1 GCA_030429045.1 Bacteroidia bacterium
CTGCTCCTGGTATCGCTGATGCCAGGTGGCACTGGTTTCCAGCAGACTGGTCGTCCGGGTATCCTGGATCACCAGCAGATTGCGGATGTGCTCGGCCAGACCATTGACAAACGTATCCCCCTCGAAACCGTTCTGGAAAACCTCTTCCAGAATGAGCATCGCCTGGGCATGATCACCGGCAATGAGTGCATCGACGACCCGGAAGTAGTATTGAAAGTCCAGGACGTTCAAATTCCGGATGACCCCTTCATAGGTGACCTCGCCGACAGCCGAACTGGCCATCCGATCGAAGATGGACAAGGCGTCCCGCAGGGCACCGTCTGCCTTTTCAGCAATGATATGCAGGGCATCCTCTTCTGCCTTTATCTTTTCCTGATCACAAATGACCTGGAGATGCTTGACCGTATCCGCGATGGAAATACGCTTGAAGTCATAGATCTGGCACCGGGAAAGAATGGTGGGAATGATCTTGTGCTTCTCTGTGGTGGCCAGGATGAAGATGGCATAGGGCGGCGGCTCTTCCAGGGTCTTCAGGAAGGCATTGAAGGCCGCCTGAGAAAGCATATGTACCTCATCAATGATGAAGATCTTGTATTTCCCCTGTTGCGGTTGGAAACGCACTTGCTCCACCAGGGCCCGGATGTGGTCCACTGAATTATTGGACGCCGCATCCAGCTCCAGGATATTGAAGGAGGCATTATTGTTGAAGGACTGACAGGAGTTGCAGGTGTTACACGGTTCGTGATCCGGTGTTACATTCTCGCAGTTCAGCACCCGGGCCAGAATCCGTGCACAGGTGGTTTTCCCCACGCCCCGGGGGCCGCAAAAGAGGAAGGCATGCGCCAGCTTGTCCTGCTTGAGGGCATTTTTCAGGGTCTGGGTGACATGCCCCTGCCCCACCACTTCATCAAAGCGGATCGGACGATACTTACGGGCAGAAACGAGGTATTGGCTCATAGTCGAACGGGACCGCTAAAGTAGGAAAAAAGTCAGGGTCGATACGGCATCAACCCGAGAGATGGATCCATTTTCGCCTCCTCCACTTCTCCACTCCTCCACTCCTCGACTCAAATCGTCCACCAGTAATTCAACTTGAGCACCACGGTACGCACCCGATCCTGAAACTGACCCGGGGTGTCATAACTGTCCGTATACACCAGAAACAGATCTGACAATGGCGCGAAGCGCCATTGGAAGCGGCTGTTGATATTGAAGATCTCCCGTTGAGTGTTGTACTGCACAAAACTGGTCCAGAAGATATTCCTGGTAAATGTGAAATCCAGGCGTCCCGTCATATTCAGGATCTCTGCCCGGCCATAATCCTCCGGGAAATCCAGATGATTGTAATTCAGTCGAAGACCCATGCTGCCAAAAGGCATCACCCGGTACGTCACACCCGCCTCCCCGGAGAGGATACTGCCGTTGTAAAATTGTCCTCCGGAGGCTCCAGCCAGAAAATACCAGGGCTTGCGCGAATCTGTATCAAAGAAGGCACCGCCCTGAAGAAAGGTATAGCCATCTGCAGGGAGTGGTTCTCCTTCCTGGACGAAGGAGGTCGGAAACAACAAATTGATCTGTTCGATCCGGGACCAGATCTTGAAGAACTGCCTTTCCTTGAAAAAGAAATTGTAGGTCAGCGAATGAAGGGACTCATTCAAGCTGCCATCCGGATTGAGGATGACCGAATTGATCGATTGCAACCAGTGCTTGTTGAACAGGGAATTGGATGCAGTGGGATAGGTCGTCCAGCTCATGTCGTTATACAACTGGTGATATCCCAGGCGGATCACTGTATCCCGGCTGGCATCGTAGTTCTCGACACGCTGTACAAAACCCATATCCGCGTAATAGTTCTTCCCGGCTCCCGAATAATTGATATATCCCTGGAATCGCTGTCCATTGTAGGCAGTGCCGGTCGTCCAGGCGACCTGCTCACCCGAGATGTCCGGCTTGAAGGAAGCATGCATGGATCCCCAGATCTCCAGTTTGCCGGACGGCACCCGATAATTGCCTTCCAGACCCGCTGTCCGGCCGTAATCGGCCTGCTCGAATTGCCCATCGGTAAACGCCTGCCGATTGGTGACCAATGCCGCGATCCGCGAGCGGCTGAACACCTGCTGATTCACCGAAACTGCAGAGTAATTCTGGGCACTAGTGCTTGACGACGAACCTGTCTGCATGTTCAGGATGCCGATCCGGGTGTCCTTCGATACATTTCCACTCAACCGAGCACCATACAGGATGGGCACTGTGCCGCCATTGTCATCCAGGCCGATCCGCCTGGAAAAAAAGGGCCGGATCGTGTTCAAAGCAAATTCACTGAACACATCCGTATTCTCCAGGAAAAAGGTACGTCGCTCTGGCAGGCGAATATTGAACCGGGTCAGATTGACCGGCTGCTCATCGATATCGACCTGGCTGAAATCCGGATTGAGGGTCAAATCGAGGTTCAGGGCGGAACCCAGCCCGATCCGGGCATCCAATCCTGCATTGAAGGTATTCTGAACAGGGTCTGCAGCTGCTGGTTCTTTCTGGGTGCCGGCAAGCAGGTAGGGGATCAGGGATACATTGGTGGTCCGGTTGGACGGCGTGTTCTCCCAGACCAGCTGTCCTGTAAAGTTGATGTCCAGGGAACCGAACTGCAAGGGCACTGGCGTCCAGGTTTGCACTTCATTACGCGTGATCACATTTCGAACAAATTGCACGCCCCAGGTCCGGTTCTCAGAATCAAATCGCAGGGTCCGGAGTGGAATTGCCATTTCCAGGGTCCATCCCCAATTCGATCGTTGCGTTTCCGTATAGAACGTACCGTCCCAGGAAGTGCTGACATCCTGACCGATTCCCAGGATGATCCCATCGATCTGTGTCCCGAACGGGCTGGCACCGAAAAAATAACCGTAGGTATGTTCATTAATGGGGTCCAGGACGACACCCAGTCCATCCCCCCTGAAATAATCCACATCCCGCCGCAAGGTCTGCACATTGACGGGCTCTGATTCGACACACCAGGCTGCGAGATAGAGAAAGTCATCATCGTACCCCATCCGGACAATGGTCGACGGCCTGGCATGGGGTTCCAGTCGCGGAGATTTCAACCAGAAATCGGTAACAGAATCGGCCAGCATCCAGAAAGCCTCGTCCGGACGACCATCCAGCAGGATTTCTCCCTGGATCGGGCGGATGTTCAGTTGATATGTATCCTGGCCTTGACAAATGGATATACCTATCCCGATCAGGAAAATGGAAAGTCCCGTTCTGAAGAGAAATACCATTGTAAATGGACTATTCCTTAGAGGCCCAACTTGGCCAGGACCTTGGCCATGATATCTTCTGCTCCATTGGTAAAGACCATGGCCTGGACACTGGAGTCAAAGATCATCTGATAGCCTTCTTCTTTTCCCACTTGTTTGATGGCCGCATCGACCTTGTTCAGGATGGGATCATAGAGGGATTGTCGCTTGGCCAGGATCAGTTGCTGACCGGCCTGCTCAAAGCCCTGGAGGGCCGTTTGTTGCTCCTGGAGGGCCGCTTCCTTGGTTTGTGCCTGTATCTTGGAGAGGTTGCCCGACTGAGTCTCCTTGAGATAAGCCTGGTAGTTGGTCTGGAGGGAATTGAGCATGCTGTCACCCTTGGCCTGCAGTTCGATCTGATAGATGGCTAGAAGTGAGTCGGCAACGGCGATCTCAGGAAGCTGTGACAACAGCTGTAGGGAATGGACATGACCGACCTTTTGGGCCGTAGCAAAACCGACTGTAAAGACTACAGCCAACATGGTAAAAAGAAGACGCATGGAGCAAATTTTGTGCAAAGGTAACGAACCAGCCGAGTGGGTAGTATATCGCCGACAGATTCCTCTGCTCAATCCATTATAATCCGGTACGTAAGGATGCAGTTCGCTCCTTGACTGTATCCAGGATGACTTTCAGGTCCAACTCTTCCAGGGGCTTGTCTATAGCACACAACTCCATCAACACCTTGTCCTGTGCATTGCCCAGTTCCTTTGCCCGGGCATAGGGGACATCCTCCCGGAAGGTGACCAGGGAATACTTGGAAAAATAGTCCGGAAATTCTGCTTCCAGACGGGTTTCGAGCTGGCGCTTTCGCATGAAGACCGGATCGGCCACATGATCGCGCATTTCATAGAAGTTCTCCACCGCCAGGTCTGCGATCGCATCGGCATTGGGCTTGCGCAAGTCCTGGAAGGCGGGCAACAGGCGATCCCAGTCATCCCCGTATTGATCCAGGCATTGATCGAAGACCAGGCAATCCTCGAATGAACAATTCATCCCCTGACCATAGAAGGGAACGACTGCATGCGCCGCATCGCCGATCAGGACAGCTTTGCCATGAGCCGACCAGGGATAGCATTTGATGGTTCCCAGCGAACTGGTAGGGTTCTGGAAGTATTCTGTTTCCAGATCAGGCATCAGGGCCAGCGTATCCGGAAACCAGGTCTCGAAATAGTTGCGGACAGATGGTCCATCATGCATGGCCGCAAAACCGGTCTCCCCTTCAAACGGGAGGAATAAGGTCACGGTAAAACTCCCGTCCGGATTGGGTAATGCGATCATCATAAATCCACCCCGTGGCCAGATGTGCAGGGCATTCTTTTCCACCAGCCATCCGCCATCTGCCGCGGGAGGAAAGGAGAGCTCCTTGTAGCCATGCGTCAGCCAGTCCTGGCGATAATCGAACCGCAAACGCGGGCCCTGGGACAACATACTTCCGCGTACTGCACTGCCTGCTCCGTCCGCTCCGATGATCAGTGATCCTTCCCTTTGGAGGTGACGGTTGCTGGTTTGATCATGGAAATGGGCTCGTCCCGCTTCCAGGTCTACATGCACACAAGGGGTATTGAAGAACAGTTTCAGATTGGGGAAGGCCTCCGCCTGATCCAACAGGGCAATATTCAATCCTCCGCGAGAGACTGAATTGATATGTTCCCCTTTCCGACCGGAGTAGGTCTGGAAATGGGTATGCCCGGTCTGGTGATGGATCATCCGGCCTTCCATCGGGATCAGGTCTTCCAGGACCTGTTCATGGATACCGATCATTTCCAGGGCGCGCAGCCCCCGATCCGATAGGGCCAGGTTGATCGAACGTCCTGCTGATATCTCGGCTGACCGCATATCCGGGCGAGATTCATACAGTTCGACTTCGTAACCACGCTGGGCCAGTCGCACAGCCAACAGGGTGCCGCTCAATCCGGCACCGGCAATGAGGATGGGTTTGGACATGAGGTAAAAATACGTAATCAGACCGGGCTTCTGGTCAACAAAACCTGTCGAATGAGCAAAACACCTTATCTTCCTAATGTCAACTTCCCTGCATGCCAAAGGTCAAATTCACCTACGCCCTCAAGCGCTTCTTTCCCGATCTTCAGGATGGTCTGATCGAGGCTGTGAACCTGACCGATGCCCTTCACGAGGTGGATCAACGCTATCCGGGGCTTCGGTCCTATATCCTCGATGAACAGGGCCGACTGAGAAAACATGTCCAGATCTACCTGGATGGTGATCCGATCCGGGATCGGGAAAACCTGTCTGATCCGATCCGGTCAGAAACCGAAATTTTTCTGATGCAAGCCCTGTCCGGAGGTTGACAACCATTCGATCGTCTCAAAACATCTGACACATGAAAAAGACTCTCCTCATTGGCACGCGAAAAGGACTCGTGGTCGCCCGGAAAAAGAATGGGACCTGGCAGCTGGGCGACGTTCACCATGAAGGGGTACCTGTCTCGATCGCCTATGCCGATCCGCGATCCAATACCTGGTGGGCCTGTTTTGATCACGGACATTGGGGTGTAAAAATGCAGCGCTCCGTGGATGAAGGGCGCACCTGGGAGGAGGTCACAGCTCCTGCCTATCCGGAGGGAGCTGAAGTCAAGGAAGGTGTCCCGGCCACAACCCGCTATCTCTGGGCCATGCAACAGGGAGGGGCTTCCCATCCGAACCGCTTGTGGGTGGGGACAGAACCCGGCGGACTGTTCCAAAGCCGGGACCAGGGCAGCTCCTTTCAGCTGGTCGAATCCCTGTGGAACCACCCTTCCCGTGTGGGCGGGCAATGGTTTGGCGGTGGCCGTGACCATGCGGGAATCCACTCTGTCGTCGTTGATCCCCGCAATGAGGATCGCATCCTGGTAGGCGTGAGTTGTGCCGGTGTCTTCGAATCGAAGGATGCCGGTCTGACCTGGACCGTTCGAAACACGGGATTACGAGCAGATTTTCTGCCAGATCCACAGGCAGAGTATGGCCATGATCCCCATATTCTGATCGCCTCACCCACTGATCCGGACATCCTCTGGCAACAGAACCATTGCGGTATTTTCAAGTCATCGGATGGGGCGGCTACCTGGCAGGACATCAGCGACCCGGAAGGCGAAGCCAATTTTGGGTTCGCCCTGTCCGTAGCTTCCGACAATGCCGCCCAGGCCTGGGTGGCCCCGGCCAACAGTGATGTCACCCGAGTGGCCCTGCAACGGAAACTGTGCATCTGTCGAACGGATGACGGTGGAAAATCCTGGCGTACCTTTCGAAAAGGCCTACCTCAGGACCACTGTTTTGATATTGTCTACCGCCACTCCCTGGTCAGCGACGGGGATGATGTCCTCTTCGGGACCACGACGGGCAACCTCTTCCACTCCGGGGATCGGGGAGAATCGTGGCAGGTGATCAGCAATTACCTGCCCATGGTCTATTCGCTTCAGCTGATCTAGGAGTGAAGGAGGTTATGAGGTTATGAGGTTATGAGATCGGAGTTCTGGTCAGTGACAGCATTCGTTTTCAACGGCCGGTGAGACACCAGTAGCAACGTCTTTATTTTTGGGATCATTCGAACTCCTCTTTGTATCGGCCAATGCGTGCAATCGACCTGAATCTTCAAGGCTAACTGTGTTGGTACGAGTGTCTCACTCGCATCGGCTATTTATGCGGTGTCCCACAGCAATCCTGAAACTGACTGCTCAAATTTGAAAGTTGCCAGGAGGTATTGAGATTGATATCCATGTGACATGGGCATGAACGCCGAACACCCAAGACTGAACACCACCTTCCTGCATGAAATCCTTCTAATTTCTTCCCCGCACCCTTCTATTGTCGTAAATTTCGGACAAAGCCCTTCCGATCATGACTGAAGAACGACCCTGGCTGAAACACTACGCAAAAGGTGTACCTGCCAATATCGATCCGGATGCCTACTGCAGTGTAGTGGATCTCATCGAGGAGAATTTTGCCAAATACAAGAACAAGGGGGCCTTTTCCAGCATGGGAAAGACCCTGACCTATGGCGACATCGATAAATATTCCCGGCAATTTGGCGCCTACCTGTTGTCACGAGGACTGAAGCCGGGTGACCGGATCGCCCTCATGATGCCCAACCTGTTGCAATACCCCATTGCCCTCTTCGGTGCTCTGCGGGCGGGGTTGATCGTGGTCAACACCAATCCGCTCTATACGCAACGGGAAATGAAACACCAGTTTGTGGATTCGGGAGCGACAGCGATTGTTATCGCAGAAAATTTTGCCCACAATCTGGAAAAAGTCATCGCCGATACCCAGATCAATACGGTCATCGTCACCTCCATCGGGGAGATGCTTTCTCCGATCAAACGATGTCTGATCAACTTTGTGGTCCGGTACATCAAACGAATGGTACCCAAATTTGAGATTGCCAATACAGTGCGTTTCCGACAGGCACTCAAACAGGGGAAAGCCTTTTCCATCCCGACCATTGACCGGAATCCGGAAGATGTGATCCTCTTGCAATACACCGGCGGTACCACAGGGGTCTCCAAGGGTGCCATGCTCACCAACCGCAACCTGGTGGCCAATATGCTGCAGATCCGGGCCGTCATGGACCCCGTGCTGGAAGAAGGGAAGGAGGTTGCTATTTGCGCCCTGCCGATGTATCACATTTTTGCCTTCACCGTGAATTGCCTGGCCCTGTCGAGCAAAGGGGCGCTGAGTATCCTCATCGTCAATGCCCGCGACCTGAATTCGGTCATCAAGGAATTAAAGAAGCATCCCGTCAGCATTTTCCCGGGTGTGAACACCCTGTTCAATGCCCTGATGAACCACAAGGACTTCGCCTCTGTGGACATGTCCCATCTCAAGATCACCGTGGGAGGGGGAATGGCTGTCCAGCGATCTGTCGCCGAACGCTGGCAACAAATGACCGGCTGCTTCCTGGCTGAAGGATACGGCCTGACCGAAACATCTCCACTCCTGTGTGTCAGCCCTCTGGATGGCACCGGCCGATTGGGGACCATTGGATTGCCCGCACCCAATACGGACATTCGGATCGTCGGTGATGATGGCACTGTACTGGGTCCGGATCAGGTAGGTGAATTGCAGGCGAAAGGCCCCCAGGTCATGAAAGGGTATTACAATCGTCCGGATGAAACAGCGCGCAGTATCCAGGATGGCTGGTTTGCCACCGGCGATATCGCCAAGATGCTTCCGGACGGGTTCTTCCAGATCGTAGATCGGAAGAAGGATATGATCCTGGTTTCCGGATTCAATGTCTACCCCAACGAAATCGAGGATGTCCTGGCGACCCATCCCAAAGTATTGGAAGTGGCTGCTGTCGGGATCCCGGATGAAAAATCAGGAGAAGTGGTCAAGGTCTTTATCGTCAAGAAGGACAAAAGCCTCACCGAAAAGGAAGTGACTGACTACTGCAAGGAAAACCTGACCAATTATAAAGTTCCCAAGTCGGTCGAGTTTAAAAAAGAACTTCCCAAGACGAATGTGGGCAAGATCCTTCGACGAGCCCTGCGGGAGCCAACAAAAGCATAACACTCCTCGTTAATAAAGGGTTAATTGACCGCAGAAGATGGGGAATCACCCTACATTTGCGGTCTCGAGAGCGAATATTTTCACCAACTTTGAATGACATTATGAGTAAGAAATTCATGCAATTCTTCGGTATGTTCCTGCTGGCTGGCGGTCTTTTCCTGACCAGCTGTACAGACGATACCATCGATCCTACACCGACTGCAGCAACCGTGAGCCTGGGAACAGGTGCCGGTTTCATCAGTGCAAATGCCGAAATCGAAACAGGTTCAAACTTCGCAGTCAACGTGATTGCTACCAGTGGTACCAACCCGATGAAGGCCATCACCATTTATAAGGACAACATCGCCATTGACTTCAACGACCTGACGTACAATGGTTCAGATGCGACATCCAACCCTGCACTGCTCTTCAACACCGATAAGACCTCTCTGAATTGGGAGATCGGACTGATGGGCGACGCTGCTGACGGTTCACACGACTATAAGTTTGAGATCCTGGATGACAATGGTCTCACAAATTCAGTGACGATCAATATTATCACCAAGACGACTGCTACCCCACTGGATAAGACACTCATGGGTGTATTGTTCAATCAGGCAGGTCCTGCTGGAAAAGGTGGACTTGATTTGGATGATGGATTGGGTCTTGGTTCAGCAAACGCATTGGTTGAAATCCGTGATATGGGCATCGATTGCGGTTTGCCTGATGCCTCCAACTGGAGGAAGCAGATTGGTTCAGCGAATTCAGCTGACATGCGCAAAGTAAATTTGACGGCATTGCCTGCCTTTACATTTGCCGCTACAGTTTCTAAAGAAGCCATTCTGGAAGCATATACCACTGGCACTGTTCTGGGTAACGGTATGACAGACAACTGTGATCCGCCTGTGAGTGTCAATGATGTTTCAGATCCTGTGGTAGTCGGTGATATGTTTGTTGTTTTTTCAAACAGTAAGTATTACCTCATTGAGGTCGCGAAGCTGAACCCTACTACTATGGACAATCTCGATAATTACGAAATGAACGTGAAGTATTAATTCACATTCCTTCATTTAAGTAAGACAGGGTCATTCGCCAACCGGC
>JAUIEA010000007.1 GCA_030429045.1 Bacteroidia bacterium
CATGGGGATGATCTGCGTCCCCGTAGCCTGTGGATCAAAAAAGGCATCCCCCTTCGGCACCGGAATGGTCAGCAGTTCGCTTGCATTGTCCTTCACCAGGGTAATGTCATGATCAATAAACTGACCCCATCCCCAACAATAGGCGCTGAGGCCTATGGGATCATTGGCCAGGGTATTTTGCATAAAGAGCTGATTGCTGATCATCCGGGGATTTGGCCTGTCCGGTCCGGCTGGTTCTGAAATGCCATCGGCATAGGCGACTGTCCCGTGTGTCAGTTGATTCTCCCCTGCCGCTCCCCATGATTTGTAGATCAGGTTGTTATTAAACCCGTCTATGGTGCGATTCCCCTGCCCCGGCAGCAGGGCACTGAATAGCAGGAACGTTGCCGAAAAAATGATTTGTGTAGTCAACCTGTTCATGTTGTCAAGTTTTGTTCATAAATGAAGTGTATGGATGAAATCAGAAAAAGGGGAATGATCTATACTATTTAAGACTCTTTTGTCTTATTATTTGGTTGGACATGAGAGGGTTTACCCGATCCGGGCAAACAAACAGCTCATGACAACAGGAAAACAACCAGATTCAAGCATCTGGCCATCGGTGTGGGATGAAGGGTGGCTGCCCGTTTATCTCGGGGGCAAACTATGTTGGATAGCTTGCCCCGAGCAGATAGTTCACACCCTAATTAAGATAAATTTGGCTTAAATCTACAGGACTTTTCAAACTGATGCAAGGTTTGTCCTAAAAAAAGTTCGTTGGGGTCGATCCATCTGACTGATCTCCGGTCCATCGCCCGGTCCGGAGGGGTTATCCTGAACCGGACGCTCATGCTAATCGTGCCGTTGATCGGTTCGCCTTTCTTTATCTTCATGTCTTTTGAATGGCTCGTGCATATGAAGGCTCGTCAACTGTTTATCCTGCTCTCCATCCTGGTCACCCTGGTTCTGATCGCCCTGGGCACGGTTTACCCGGGAGTGTTCTGGTCATTCCTGTTGGTCGGGCCACTGATCATCATGGGCACCATCGACATCTGCCAGAAGCGGCACACCATCAAGCGCAATTTCCCCCTCGTCGGTCGTATGCGGTATATCCTGGAGTCATTTCGCCCGGAGATCATGCAGTACTTCGTCGAAACAGATACAGAGGGACGCCCCATCAACCGTATTTTTCGAACCCTGATCTACCAGAGGGCCAAAAAAACAAATGACACAACCCCCTTTGGCACGCAGATGAATGTCTATCGCTCCGGATACGAATGGCTGGAGCACTCGATCTTTGCCCGGCAGGTCAGGGAAGATGAAATGGACCCTCGCGTCCTGATCGGAGGACCAGATTGCACCCAGCCCTATTCTGCCAGTTTGCTGAATATTTCAGCCATGAGCTACGGTTCGCTGAGCAACCGGGCCATCCTCGCCCTCAACAAAGGGGCCAAACTTGGCCATTTCGCACACAATACCGGCGAGGGTGGGATCAGCCCGTATCACCTCGAACCGGGAGGCGATCTCATCTGGCAGATCGGAACGGGATATTTTGGATGCCGGACTCCGGATGGTCATTTCGACCCGGAAAAATTCGCAGTAAATGCCACTCTGCCCCAGGTTAAAATGATCGAGATCAAACTCTCTCAAGGAGCAAAACCCGGACATGGAGGCATTCTTCCCGGCGTAAAAAATACCGAAGAGATCGCCCGGATACGGGGCGTAAAACCTGGCACCGACGTGCTCTCACCTCCCTCACACCGGGCCTTTTCCAACCCGACCGAATTCATGGCATTCATTCAACAACTTCGAACCTTAAGCGGTGGAAAACCGATCGGGTTCAAGTTATGCATCGGCAAGCAGGAAGAATTCATCGCCATCTGCCTGGCCATGAAAAATACCGGCATTCAACCCGACTTCATTTCCGTGGATGGCGGAGAGGGCGGTACCGGTGCCGCACCAGTCGAGTTTTCCAACTCCATGGGAATGCCCCTGCGGGATGGATTGGTCCTGGTTCATGATACACTATTGAAAATGGGTCTGCGAAAGCATATCAAGATCATTGCCTCCGGAAAGATCTTTACCGGTTTTCATCTCGCCCGGGCCCTGGCTATCGGCGCCGACCTGGTGGGCAGTGCACGCGGCATGATGCTGGCCCTGGGGTGCATCCAGGCCCTGGAGTGCAACAAAAACACCTGCCCTGTCGGCGTGGCGACCCAGGATAAACGCCTGATCCGTGGACTGGACCCTGCAGACAAATCCGTCCGAGTCTACAATTTCCACAGGGAAACCATCAAAAGCATGGTGGAAATGACAGCTGCAGCCGGCCTGGACGACCCGAAAGATATTCAACGCCGGGACATCAATAGACGCGTGACGACCATGAAGGTGATGGACTACGAGGAGATCTACCCAACCCCGGAGGAAGGGAGTTGAGAAGTTGAGGCGTTGAGGAGTTGAGGCGTTGAGGAGTTGAGGAGAAAATATACGGGCTAGCAGAATTGGGATCGTCATCATCGTGAACTCCAAAGGCTTCCCATAAACAGCCGAGCAGAATTTTTCATGTCTACTGCACCAGCACGGAACCGCTGATCATCTTCCGGGATGATTATGGCCGGAAAGAAGACCACAACGCAGCCAGATCTCCTTGTGATCGATGTTTATCCGCTCCTCCAGAATGTGGAATCCGGCCGCTCGTAAAATGGTACGAATACCTTCACTGGACAGGACCTCATCGCAACCGGTATCCGGGTCCAGTTCACCCATCGGTTCGGAGACCAGCAGTTGGGACGAATGATCCATGGATTTCCGGATAGACGACAGCATGTCTTCCAAATGACTGAAATGATGGAGTGCATCCCGGACCAGAATGCGATCAAACCGAAACGACTCCAGTTGAGTGCTCTTTTTTCCACCCCAAACCGGAAAGGTTCGATGGGGCTTGTCAACCAGTGAATCCCGACTCATGATCCATTTGGCAAACCGCAGAACCTCGAAATCTACATCATTGTACATGACCTTCAAATTCGGATAATGGCGGGATAAGACATAGGAAACAACACCATTGCCGGCACCGATTTCAGCGATCCACATGCTGTTTCGGATATCCATCCAGGTCAGCTCATCCAGGATCTTGGATGACGGGATATTTTCATCGGGTCGGTGGACATCTACCAATCCCTCTTGAATCAGCCCTGCTAATGCTGCATTTTCTGTCATTACCCGCATGTCCTCATCTGTGAATCGGCTCGAAACCGCTTCACCATATTCCGGATTTTTCCGCAGGTATTTCCGGATGCGATCTGCCTCCACACCATTCATCATTCCATGGCTTATATAGGCCAGAAAATGGGCGGTGCGGACGGAATCGTTGAACACCTCCTCCCAGCGATCCAGCATTTCCAGGAGTTCAGGCCAATGACGGTCAACCTGCTGAACCTCGCGAATTCGGGCTATGGTCTGTTTGAAGGCTTCCTGTGAGACGGAGTCAATATCGGACTGATGGACTTGACGCCCCTCCTCTTCGGGCCTTCCTTCTGCAGGGAATTCCTGGTGCATGACCGGGAATAAACCTCCAAAAGAAGACGCCGTATGGATCCGGAAGGCATGATAATGGACATACAGAGGATAAAAATCTCTCCCGCTCCAGGGATGCTCCACAGCGGTCTGCAGGGTATCCAGGGTCCTCAGAAAAAGTACCAGTTGACCTCTTTGATCCAATTTACCCATGGGCTGCCCAGCACTGATGCGATCCCCTTCTTTCACCTGGATGGCCCTCTTGTCAAGACCGACATACCACATATTTCCACCGTCCGCATGGTGGATAACCACTTGTGCCGAACCGTCTTCTAACAGACTCGGCGGATGGATCACGATCCCGGAGCGGCTGGCACGTACCGTATCCCCTTCCACTCCCTGGATGGTCACCGAATAAAACGAGGTCGCATCATTCATCTGACCGACTCCATCTGGCAATACGGTATTGTCTGACACCTGATAGACCAAACGGCCCTTGCCCGTCAGGGGAGCAGGATAGGCATAGGCAGTGTCCGGATCAGCTCCAAGGACGCCGGGCGTGCTGAACTGACTGTAGGAATACCGCAGACGATATTCCCGATCCAGAGGACGGAGGCGCTGGAGATGTCCCTGACCTTCCCGTACATTCCAGAATTTCGGAGGCACTGCCGAATTGGAAACAGAACGTGAATGCAAGAACAGAATGGCAGGAATCGCCCGACTCTGATGGTAAAACAGGTCCATTTCTCCGTCCATATGCTGGATGGAATGGACTTTAACCGGTCCCGCTTGTGCAAAACACACTATCGGTAACCACACCAGGAAAAAGGCAATACGGAAATGCGTGAACCAAACACGCCAGCAGCGGTATTTCAATTCTTGTGGATGTAAGATGAAGGTGCAAATCTGCAAAAAAATAGAACAGTTTCGGAAGTCCCTGTACCATTCCCATGGCGCATTTTGGCTCAGTGTCTCTGGACAGGTATCAGATAATCCCGGCCAATGGTCGAAGATCTCCTTCCAGGCCTACTGCACCAGCACGGAACCACTGATCATCTGGCCGGTCGATAACCGGCAAGAGTAGAACCACAAGCCCACGGCCACCTCGTTGGAAAAGGGACAGAATCCGATATCATGCACATCAAATGTTTGCACAACCCTGCCGAGATGGGAATACAGCAGGATCTCACCGTGGATGCCCGGGGGGAGATCCCATTCGAATCCATAGCGATTGACCTTTAAACTGTTCTGCAGGAGAGGTACAGGTTGTTGAACGGGCGTCATCATTTCCGGGCAACCGATGCGCTCTGTGGCGATGACGATATTATCAAAGTACCGTTCCTGCTCCACGGGGGAACCGTCGTTCCAGTAATTTTCAAAAAAGATGGCGTTGATGCCATAATTATCCGCATTCGCATTCCAGTTGCCATGCCAGTTCAGCCCATAACTGCCTGCCTGGATGGTATCATTGATCCAGAATTCAAAAATGCCGTCGGTCAGTCCGGGGGTATTCAGGCGGACATGGCCTTCGATGCAAAACCAACGTCCCGCCTGTTCATCGGCGTATAGTGGAATGGTGCCGGGCAGCCACCCCAGCCATCTCATGTTGGCAAAATCATTGTACTTGGTGGTGACCAGGTTGCCCTGTTCGTCGATCCCACTGGCCGGGTCCATGCCCAGGTATTCATCACCCGGTCCGCCACTCCAGAGGTGAGCCATCGCTCCGGTTGCCCAGTTGGCATTCGCCAGTGTCAATGCCCGGCTCAACTTGGCAGGGCCATTGCCCTGCCATCCTACCTGATGGCGAACATCCATTTTCCAGAAGATCTCCTTAAACGTGCTGTCGGGATGAGCGGCATGTTTCCCAATATAGTTCGAGGGCGTCCTTCCAAAGGATTTTTTCATCCCACCGGCACCGACTTCACCCGCTTGCCAGATGGTGCGCATGCCCCGGCTACCCTCCCGGCCGACACCATCCATCGGGACAAAGTCTCCATTATTGTTGCCGACTTCAAAATAACGATCGGATAAGGGATCAAGGCTCTCAAAATCATCACAAAAGATCAGGCCGGGTTGATTCAGTTCCTGACAATAGTCGGATTGTCCTGCCAACATGGTCCAGGACAGGATGTGTAAAAAGAACAGCAAAAGAAAATCTATTCTGCTCATGCATGGAAGTTACGCATTATCCTTGATTATGCCAAGGATAACCATTTGGATAACACTTGGATAATGAGCAAGTTGCAACCAGAGGGACACAACCTTAAGCGCAGATCCGACCCGACAGAGGATCGCGATCACATGCGTAGAAAATCCCGCGAAAACCGGAAAGAAAAACTGCCGAGGAAGAGGGGTCTAATCCAGGTGTCCGAATTTGCCACTCTGGAATTCCTGTATCGCTTCCACGATCTCCTGTTGGGTATTCATCAGGAAAGGACCATAAGCGGCAATGGGTTCGTTCAACGGCTCCCCCATCATCAGGACAAACCGGGCGGCATGCCTAGTCGTCCGAATGGTGATCTGCCCGTCCTCCGGCCCGAATACCGCCATATCTCCTTCCTGGCTCTCTTGCCCTTCCTGGATCACAGCGTCTCCATCCACCTGCAACAACAGGCTGTTCCATCCTGCAGGTACCGGCACAGCAGTGGTACTTTCAGGGACCAGTTGGATATCCAGCAGACTCAGGGGACTCAGCGTTTCCGCCGCTCCCTGGACCCCGATATAATCGCCGCCGATCACCCGGACAACACTCCCTTTTTCATCCAGCTTGACTACAGGGATATTCTCCCGGGTAAGTGTCTGGTATCGGGGCTGGTGATGTTTGTGTTTTGCCGGCAGGTTTACCCACAGCTGGAGCATATGTTGAACACCCCCTTCCCTGGAAAATTCAGGCGTTTGGAATTCCTTGTGCAATACACCCGCACCGGCAGTCATCCACTGCACTTCGTCCTCACCGATGGTACCGCTGCTTCCCGTCGAATCGGCATGCGCCAATTCACCGGCAAACACGACGGTCACCGTTTCGAACCCCTTGTGCGGATGCACGCCGACACCGCGGGGTGTATCGGTCGCCGGAAAAAAATGTGGTGAATTATAGTCCAGTAAATAGAACGGACTGACCTGTTGTTGCAGATTGTGCGGACCGGGGAGATACCCCTTTACCCGAAAGCCATCACCCACCATGTGAGGATGATCGACCCGATAGAAATGTGCGATGGATTTGTTGTTCATAGGCAGAATAACAACGGGAAGGACTTTCTGGTTTATTTCAGGTCTTCCTGGCATGTGAAGGCGGAAGGCGAAAGGCGAAAGTTGGAAGGCGGAAGGCGGAAGGCGGCTGAGCGGTTTTGGGACTGTGAGACTCTGAGAACGTGAGACAAGGAGTTGGCAAGCGTGTTTTGTAGGGGTGACTTTAGTCGCCCGTGAAAAAGGAAATGAGGACTGCCAAGGCGGAAGTGCGAAGGCGGAAGGCGGAACGCAGGATCGTATTGGCCGTTGGGTATTGGGCGTTGGATTTGGGCTTTCCTCCGGGTATAAAAGCAGAGTTATTGCGTTAAGGCGTTATTTCGTTGAGGCGTTGTTTCGAGGAATCTAGAACGCAGGAACCAGAAACCAGGAATGCCTGCCCGCCGAGGCGGGAGAAAGGCGGAAATCGGAAAGCGGAAAGGAGGAGTGAATAAGGTTTTGGCCTTGGGTATTGGGCGTTGGCTTTCCTCCGGGTTCGAATGCAGGGTTATTGCGTTAAGGCGTGATTTCGATATTTCGAGGGATCAGGAACGAGGACCGAGTGCTGAGGACCGAAGGCCTAGGAATGTGGATTCAAGTCCCAGGAACCAATTTCACGTTGAACATTGAACTGGCTCCCCGAGACTTCGGGGACGCCTTGAACGTTGAACAGCCAATCCCTGTACCCGAGTGCTCAGCCGCAACAATCAGGAACCAGGAACGCAGGAACCAGGAATGAGGAATGAGGAATGAGAAAGGT
This sequence comes from Bacteroidia bacterium, assembly GCA_030429045.1. Taxonomy (GTDB): domain Bacteria; phylum Bacteroidota; class Bacteroidia; order Chitinophagales; family Saprospiraceae; genus JAGNXB01. Next base: position 7,481 of record JAUIEA010000007.1, read on the forward strand.
ATTGGCCGTTGGGCGTTGGGTTTTGGGCATTGTGTTTTGGCTTTCTTCCGGGTTTAAAAGCAGTGTTAATGCGTTAAGGCGTTGTTTCGAGGAATCTGGAACGTGGAACCAGGAACACAGGAACCAGGAACGCAGGAACCAGGAACGCAGGAACCAGGAATGCCTGCCCGCCGAGGCGGGAGAAAGGCGGAAATCGGAAAGCGGAAAGACGGAAGACAGAGCCGAAAAAGAGGAAGGTCTAAAGATGGTTGCAAGCCCTGAAGGGGCGGCATAGACTAGCGTTGGGCAGCGCCCAACGAACCTAATTGGCATAATGCAGAAGCCCTGAAGGGGCGCAATCAAGAGCGGACAGAGGAATAAGGAATCTAGCCTACGGCTGGCAGGAACATCCTCCTTCAGGAAAATACGCTGATCCTATGCGGTGAGACACCGCCCTGGATTATCCTTTTTTTTGAAACGAGAATTTTGGAGCATTTCATCTCGCGCTGCCGGTGAGACACCGGCACCAGCATCAATGATTTTAGTGGCATTCAACAAGTTGACAAACCAGGAACTTGGAACCAGGAACCAGGAATGAGGAATGAGGAATGAGAAAGGTATTGGGCGTTGGGTTTTGGGCATTGTGTTTTGGCTTTCTTCCGTGTTTAACAGCATTGTTATAGCGTTAAGGCGTTATTTCGTTAAAGCGTTGTTTCGAGGAATCTGGAACGCAGGAACCAGGAACGCAGGAACCAGGAATGTGGAACGCAGGAACCAGGAATCCAGTACCTGACAGGCGGGCATGCCTAAGGAAGGTCAACAAGGTTTCCGCATAGATGTGTAGTTTTGGTGGCCTTCAATCAAACCCGTTTTATTCCAATGGATTCACCTCGCTCCAACCTGGTCCTGTATGCCACGGTCGCCGTCGCCGGGCTCGGATATTTTGTCGACATCTACGACCTGCTCCTGTTCAGTATCATTCGCATGGAAAGTTTGAAAGCCATCGGCATTACGGATGCGCTGGACCTGCAGAATATCGGGCTCAGTCTGCTCAACTGGCAGATGGCCGGCATGCTTATCGGTGGTGTCCTCTGGGGAGTATGGGGCGACAAGAAGGGACGGCTTTCAGTGCTCTTCGGGTCCATCATCCTGTATTCCCTGGCCAATATTGCCAATGGATTTGTAGAAACTGTCGGACAGTATAAGGTCCTGCGATTTATTGCCGGGTTGGGACTGGCTGGCGAATTGGGCGCTGGTATCACCCTGGTCAGTGAGATCATGTCCAAGGAAAAGAGAGGCTACGGGACGACTATTGTGGCCACCATCGGGATCCTCGGAGCTGTCGCCGCCTATTTTGTCAGTCAGGTTTGGGACTGGCGAACCGCCTTTTTTGTCGGTGGGGGATTGGGCATTGCCCTCCTGGTATTGCGTGTATCCGTTTATGAGTCCGGGCTTTTTGAAGGCCTGAAAAACAGCAGTGTCCAACGGGGTGATTTTTTAAGCCTGTTTAAAAAGAAGGACCTGTTTACCCGCTATATCAAATGCATCCTGGTCGGATTACCAACCTGGTTTGTCGTCGGCATTCTGATCACCCTGGCCCCTGAATTCAGTACGACATTCGGCATGAGCGATCCTGTCGCGACTGCCGGAAAGGCCGTCATGTGGTGTTACCTGGGTCTGACCCTGGGTGATCTGAGCAGTGGGCTCCTCAGCCAATGGCTGAAAAGTCGGCGAAAAGCTCTGCTGATCTTCCACCTCCTTTCAGCAGCAACCATGGTCTGGTATCTCGTTTCCGGCGATATCACGCAAACCACGTTTTACGTCAAGATCTTTTTCATTGGATTCGGGGTCGGTTACTGGGCAGTATTTGTCACCATCGCTGCCGAAAATTTTGGAACCAATCTCCGGGCGACCGTGACGACCACGGTACCCAATTTTGCCAGGGGTGCCCTGGTGCCGATCACCATCGGATTCAAGACAGCTGCCGAACCCATGGGCTTGATCCCGGCGGCCTGGCTGGTCGGCGGCATCACCGTTGCCATTGCCCTGATCACCTTATCCTACCTGCCCGAGACATTTGGCAAGGACCTCGATTACCTCGAACAGGAAACCACTCATTTGTAAGGGTATCCACGAGAAATCTTTCTGGATACCCCGACCCGGGTTCCAGCTCATTCTGCCGATGAAAGAACCATGAGCTACTTTTGCTCCTCTTTAGACCACACCACAATCTTTTCATTTGACCACTCTTGACGCCATCCTCATCGCCATCCTCGAAGGATTGACTGAATTCTTACCCATTTCTTCGACCGGGCATATGATCCTGTTGTCCCATTTACTGGGGTATGGAGAAGATGAATTCACCAAGACATTTGAGATCTTCATTCAGCTGGGAGCCATTCTCGCCATCGTCTTTCTGTACGCGCGAAAATTCCTGCTCAAACCGGAGATCTACTACAAGCTCTTTGTCGCGTTTCTCCCCAGCGCCATCCTGGGTTTTCTGTTTTATAAGATCATCAAGACCTACCTCTTCAATCACTGGGTAGTGGCCATTTCGCTGATCCTGGGTGGCGTTGTCCTGATCGTGATCGACAAGCGATTGCATGCCCGTCCGGAAGCGGACAAAGCCGACCTGGCTCAAGTCTCTTACCGCACAGCATTGATGATAGGTCTCTTTCAGGTCATCTCCATGGTGCCCGGGGTGTCACGTGCTGCCGCCACCATCATTGGCGGAATGGTCAACGGACTATCCAAAAAACAAGCGGCTGAATTTTCATTCCTACTGGCCATCCCGACCATGGCCGCCGCCAGTGGATATGACCTTCTGAAATTTGAAGGCACGATTACGAGCGACCAATGGGGGTTACTGATCCTCGGCTTTATGGTGGCTTTTATTACCGCTATCGGTGCCGTCATCTGGTTTGTCAAACTGCTGGAACGACATGGCTTTGCCGGCTTCGGCTGGTATCGGATCGGGATCGGTGTGCTTTTTCTGCTGTTTGCAACTGTAGCCTGAAGAAATATCCAGGGCATTCTCCGGGCTGTTCATCTAACAGATGGTTGCCTTCTAACGCAGCACGGTCACGGTCCCTTTCACCACCCGGGTCACACCGTTGATAAAACGGAGTCGGGCCAGCCATGCATAGGCACCCTGAGGAACATCCTCTCCCCGATAGGTTCCATCCCAGAAGTCAACCGGCTGATTGTCGACTAACTGAGTCGAGCCCCAGACCAGTTCTCCCCAGGGAGAATAAATCGCGATCTCATATTCGGCAATCCCCATCCCAACCGGGCGGAAGACTCGTGTCCCCTCTTCTCCATATCCGGGGGTCATGGCATTGGGGGCATAAAATGTGGTGATCCATTCCGGGTCAATAAACTGGACTGCCGTATCTGTGCACGTAAATGCACCGCCATTGTCGTTGAATGCAACCAGAATCACCTGGATGGATCTGTTCAGATCGTACTCGTGAACAATGTGTGTGGCAGTATCCAAGGTCCCGTCCCCTAGATCCCACAAGTACCGATCACTCCATTGGGAAAGATTGGTCAAGATGACATCACCGATGATATTTTCATTCCCGTTGATGTCCGCAGTAAACCCTGCTGCTGGTCCCTGATATACTTGGAGAATGTCTTGCAGATCCAGGGTATCCAGACATTGATCTGTATAGCGGGCGATCAGCTTGATCGAGTAAATGCCCGGTTGGCTGAAGGTCAATATGGGGGTTACAGTATTAAAGTCTCCCAATCCTTCCACCTCCCAGGTGTAACTGAGGGCATCTACACTCAGATTGACCAGTGGGAGAGTCCAGGGTGCGCAACCCGATCCAGGACCGATATCAAAATCAGCAATGGGTTGCCCCAGGATCTCCACCTCCCGGATGACCGTGTCACGACATTGTTTGGTGGTGGAGGCAATCAACTTAATCGGATAAATGCCAGGTTCTGTAAACGTGTACAAGGGATCCTTCTGGATTGCAGTTGTATTCGGTCCAAACTGCCAGGTCCAGGCATCTGCCTGATCAGTCAAATTGGTAAATTGAACCTCTTGAGGAACACCGCACAACCTGTCTTTCTGCAATGAAAAATCAGCAACAGGAGTGGAATGAACTGTAATGTCCACTACAGCCGTATCGGCAGGACATCCGTTTGCGGCATAAGCGATCAATGTCGCCTGATAACTCCCCGGGTTTGTATAGGAGAATTCGGGATCCTTGTCTATTGATGTTGATCCTTCACCGAAGGACCATAGCCAGGCATCGCCATCATGACTGGTGTTGGCAAACTGGACGACCAGATCCTCACAGCCACTGGTCCGATCGGGCAGGAATCCGGCTTCAGGAGGAGGCAGGACGTCAACGGTCGTTTCGGTCGTATCCCGACACTGATGAATATTGCCCACCACAAGGGATACAGAATAGTTGCCGATGGCTGGAGGAGACCACTCGGCATTCTGGGTCGAGAACACCTGTCCGTTTATGGTCCAGTTGAAGGACACTGCATCGGGGTAGTCATTGTTAAATGTCACTACTTCTGTACCCAGACAGATCGGCCCTGGAGGTAATCCTATCCCGCCTTTCGGACTGGGATAAACCTGCACCACTACCTGAACGGTATCGGAGTAACAGCCATTGGCATCATAGGCCTGGAGTGAGACCACATAACTACCGGGTTGCGAAAAGACATGTTCTGGATCACTTGAGAATTCGGCCGAACTTCCATCTCCGAAGGTCCAGATATAGCCAAGATTGCCGGGCCCACTACTGCCATTTATAAAGCTCACCGTCAGTGGGCTACAACCCGTGTAGGTTGAAGGTTGAAAATCAGCTACGGGCTGATCCCGAATCTCAACAGTGCTGGTGGTGGTCGCCGGACAATTGTTTTGTGACGAATATCCGGTCAGTGTAATTGTATAGATTCCGGGACTGGTAAATACATGACTAGGTGAAATTTTTGTGCTTTGCTGGCCATCGCCAAAATCCCAGGTCTGGCCAGCCGCTCCCTGAGAGGTATTCAGGAAGGTGATGAGCTCACCGACACAAGCATATGGCAGATGCGTAAAGCTCATGTCAGGAGAGGGTTGCACCAAAACGTTGACGGTGTCGGTATCCTCCCCGCAATTAGCCGCATACAGGATGATGGTGTGCCAACCTACTTCATTCAGGATAAACTCCGGCGATTTTTCGGTTGTGGCATAGAGTAGACCACCGGATGGGTCAAATACCTTCCAGGAAGTCACAGCACCTGGTGTGCTGTAATCCTCAGGATGCACCACCAGAGGTTGGCATCCCGCCAGGGAATCCAATTCGATGAATGCACGGACATCAGGAGGATAGACAGTAATCCACTTCGTGAGGGTATCTGATCCACACTCATTTGTGGAGATGAGGGTGACCGGATAGGTGGTAATGGTCGAGTCGGCCGTGGTATAGACTTGCACCGGCGGTTCGATCTCCTCGATGACAGAGCCATTCCCCAGGTCCCAGACAAAATCACCGGCATTTCCCAGGCTGATATTGGAGAATTGAATAGTCAACGGTGAGCAGCCTTCAGAAACATTGATACCGAAGTCAACCACCGGATAGGGATGCACCAGTACATCTTCTTCCCAGATCTCGGTGCCGCAGATATTGGTGACCTGTTGCATAACAGTAAAAACAGAGTCACTGGTGATGTCGTCGATCAGGAAGATACCCGGGTCCTTGCCAAAGAGGGTGTCCCCCTGGACAATCCAAAGTTCACTGATATTGTCTCCGCCACTTGTGCTGATCACTTCAACCGGAAATGGGGCACATCCTTCATCCAGCACGAGGTCAAAGCCAGCTACCGGTGGGAAGATCACAGAAAAATTCTGGACAAACGTATCACGACACCCCTGTTGTGAAGTAACGATGAGCGACATCCAGTAATCGCCGGCATCGGTATAGGTATGCTGTGGATTCTTGTCCGTGCTGGTAAAGCCGTCCCCGAATTCCCAGAAATAGTCAACAGCATGCACACTGCTGTCCAGGATGGTAAATAAGGTATTGACACAGGGATACCCCGCAAATCCAAAATCGATTTCCGGGAGAGGATCAATGGTCAACTGCCTGCTACGGCATGAGATGCATCCGGGAAAAGCCTGGCTTTCCAGACAGTATTGATAGGTATAGGTACTATCAGATGGTAGCTGGCTGAGATCGATGGTACCGGTAATCGGATCGATGATGCCAGGTCCTGTCCAGACACCCCCGGCTGGTGAGAATCCGTCCAGGGTGAGCAGATCTGTACTGGCACATTGTCGGAGGTCAGGACCAGTCACCACTACTTCAGCCGGGTCGACAACCTCGATCTGCACCTGAGCCGACTGATCGCAGGAAATTCCCGGATCCAGGGTATAGGTATAGAGGTGTAGACCGCCTCCTGCTGTCCACAGGTCAATCACCCCGGCTTGGGGGTCCACTCCTGGTCCGGACCATATCCCCTCCGGAGGAGTAGCCACGAGGGTCAGGAGGCTATCCGATATGCAGACCACCTGGTCGGCTGGCATGACCATCGGGGGCAATTGAATCAGGGTGATCACTGCTTTTGCCGACACGGCACATCCATTTCGAACATAGGAAACGGTCATGGTATAGGTACCGGTCGGCAATCCGGCCTTGACCGGATTGAAGGTTCCCGTCAAGGGGTCTACACCCGGACCAGACCAGGTCAGACTTCCGCCGGATGGAGAGACAGTCAAGCCGGTGGCGAGGACGAGATCGATTTCCTGGGGCACAAAACATAGCAAGGTGGTATCCTGCAACTGAATGACCGGAGGGGCCTCAACGATGATGCTGGCACTGTCCGCACTAGTACATCCTTGAGGGTCCTGCCAGGAATAGTGGACCACCCAGTTGCCTACACCAACCGTACCCGGATCGAACAGCCCGAACTGCGGGTTGATGATACCGGGGCCGGACCAAACACCTCCCGGCTGATCTGCTTGCAACAAGGTGGGTGAATCATTCAGGCAGAGATAACGGTCGTCCACCTGGACCTCCTCCGGAATCGAGACGAAAAAGGTCAACGTATCCGTGTTTTCACAGATGCCATCCAGCAGGGAATAGACGATGGTTACTGTCTGACCGGGAACAGCCCCGGGATCGAACAGCCCCGTATTCGAATTGATGATTCCCGGGCCGGACCAGGTTCCTCCCGGGTAATTAGCCTTCAGCTCGAAGGGGGGCATATTGGCACAAATGGCAGGTGGCACGGGTTGGATGTTCAAATTCAGCAGCGGAAGAATGTCAATATGAATCGAATCCATAGCCGAGCCGCAGGCCCCGGTAGCCTGAATAAAAACGGGATACTTCCCCGGATTTCCGAAATAGATATTGGCTGGTTTCGCCTTGTTGGAGACCAGAGGTATCCCTCCAGTAAAGCTCCATTGATAGGTGGTGATCGATCCCTGATAGACCACTTCAGGTGTATAGACAAATGAGCCACATGCTGGCGGAACTGCGTTGAGGAAAACACTGGGTTCGTCAAGAATATCAATGGCCACAGTCGCCTGCGTGGGGCATTGAATGGAGTCCAGCTGGTAGTAGAACAGATGGACACCGGGCTGCAACCCGGAGGGATCCAGGACACCTTCCGGGGTAATGCTACCGGCCGTAGGTCCGATCCCCGTCCAGATACCGCCGGAGGGCCAGGCGTCCAGTTGGATCGGCGGCGCATTGAAACAATATGCTGCGGGGACGCCCGGAAAACTGATCTCCGGTGTCAGGGGAACCACAACGGGCACTTCGAAATTCAGGATACCACAAGGACCGTAGACGGTCAGATGAATGGAGCCTGGTCCGTAAAAGGTAACCGGGGCAAATGAGAAGCCCACTCTGGATTCCGGTAAAGCCTTATCAAAGTACCATACACACGAGTCGATCGGGCCTTCATATGTGAATCCCAGTTTCTGTGCGGTTACGACCACCGAATCACAGGTCTCTGGTGGAGAGGCGATCGCCACTTCAGGGGGTAACAGGATATCAATGGTATCCAATACCACACTCGCACCACAATCATTACTGGCAGTTAATTGAATGACATATCTCCCGGTATCGAGAAAGGTCACCCCGATCTGCTTACTCCAGGGGGTCATCAGGGAATCAGAAAAGACCCATTTCGTACTATCCTGAGGTGTTATCGTCCATTTGATCGAAGTGGTAAATGCATTGGAGGCATCTGTAAACACTTCCTCCACGGGTAATGAATCACAGTACGCTTCAAATCCATTCAATCTGTTGAATCCAGCCTCCGGGTTTAAGACCACGGCGACCCCACCATAGGTCGTATCGGCGCCGCAGGCATTCGTGACGATCAGGCGAACGACATAATTCCCGAGGGAGTCATAAAAATTGGTTGGATCTTTATCATAGGATCCATTTCCATCACCGAATTCCCATTCGGAGGTATAGGCATGGCAACTTGAATTGACAAATCCATATCCCTGCCCCAGACAGACATCTCCGCTTCCAAACAGGGCCTTGGGCTTTTTCCGGATGCCTACCGAGTAGGTACCAGACTGGCAGGTTTCTCCCGCCGGGCAGATACGGACACCCTTAAAGCAAACAGAATGAAACAAGACATCACCACCCTTGCAAAGGACACTGTCCGGAAGATTATAGACATGGCTGAAATCTGAATGATCAAACAGGGTATCCTGCGTACCATCCCGCCAATCGACCACGAAATAGGTAAATCCCGTGTCACTTGAATTTTGAAAAACGATACTTTCCCCATCGCAAAAAACCGGCCCACCAAGAGGTGTGAATTTGACATTCAGACTACCACAATCATCACTTGCACAATCATCAAACGAGCAATTCTGACTGATCCCCTGCACCACTGTTGCCAGGAACAGTATCAGAAATGCCCCGGTTTTCAGAACAGCATTTCCATGTGCATATCGGCTTACTGGTACCATATGCTTTCATAGATTTTTCGTCTGCCGGGAGTGAGTGTAGATGTGGGGCATTTGATCTGATCGCCGTAAGGCACTTCATCGGCATATCCCCACAAACTGCAGGAAGGGCTGGAAGCAAAATGAACGGCAAGAGAAACTTCCAGGATGGGTCCAAATCCATTGCGTAGCCCTGTCACATTGCCAGCATAGGCAAGGCCAAGATCAATTCGTCTGGATCGCTGAATGATCCCACCGAATTCCAGCTGGATGCCATACCAGTTGGTATTGGTTTGTGGAGCCTCCTGTTTGTGCATATTGAAATGATAGGAGAAACCCACTGCCAAATTCCGGTTGAGTGAAAGTCGGCCGCCCAGTTCAGCATAGTGAATCGGTCCCTGTTGCTGGTAAACAGCCAGAGGTCTCAGGGTCACCACCGTTCGGTTTTTCGCAGCGAGAATAAATTCAGTACTGATAAAGGCATGCCATCGCAACGGCAGTCGGGTATCCTGTTCAAGGATCGATTCGATATTCCCGGCATAATCCTGTCGTCCCAGAGAAAAGGCATTGTGAATGGCCAACCCGTACAGGATAGTTGGCGATCGGAATCGCTGGCGATTGACCAGGATGCGATGTGAAAACCCGACTGCTGGCTGGATGAACCAGAGTGATCGGCCATCATTGAAGGGTACAAAGCTGGTTGCATTGGGAGTCCCGTTGCTATTTGTGGTGCCATACTTCGGATCCAACTGATCAGAAAATACCAGTCGGCTGTAGTCGACACGTTTGGAGGCCCACATCATGGCCAGTCCAAAACGCACATTATGACTGGAATAACCTGCGTCGAATGCGATGGTGCCGGCTACCCGTCCACCAAAATCTGTGGTTCGCAGCAATCCGGCCCCTTCCTGGTCAGCACCAACATGGAGGCCGTAATCAAAAAAACTGCACGGAAGACTTTCTTCCAGATCCAGCGAAAGCGTCTGAAATCCCGGGCTTCCGGACTGATTCCACTGTCCTTTATATTTGGCTGTTACACTCAACGCACCGCGAAATCCGGTCAGGGATGGATTGAAAAAAGACTCGGCATTCGAGAATTGAAGAAAGAAGGGATCCTGACATAAACACGACCCGGTAAGGATCAATCCAAAGGCGACCAACAATATACGTACATGATCAAACGGTCGATGGATCAAGGGCTTGGTTGAGCTTAGGTGTACTCTAAAGTTACATCATAATTGGCAATCATATATGGATCAGCTAATTGCATCTCTATTTGGCTGGCCTGATGACCTCATTCTTGAGACAGCAACCAGGCGATCCGGTCGTAAGAGATCAGGTAGTGAAGGACAACCAATGTGGCCAGAATGAGGCTCCACCGGGTATGCCCCGTCTGGAAGAGTGCCCAGCAGGCAAAGGCAAAAACAGCCCACTCGAGGAGCAGTCTGATCAGTCCCGGAACGATCACCGGGGCAGCGCCGGAACGGCTTGGATCTCCCGGTACATTGAACACGCCCCAAATCAGAGCGATGGCCAGGGGAATCAAAATGACCCAGGCCATTTTCCAGGCAGATGGGGTCAGTCGATAACTCCATTGTCCAATAGCTACAAGGGCACAGATCTCCAGAAGAAATCGAAGGGCCAGGTTGATCGGATGTGTACCCATTTGCTCGTCGATTCTGGAATCTATTCTTGGTCTGTCTCTCCCTCGTCCTTCTTCTGAGACAGGCTGTAACCAATGGCGACCCCTGCTCCTATGCCTGCTGCCAGTCCGACAGCAATATTTCCGAATGCGACTCCCAGCGCTATCCCCACGCCGGCTCCCAGAGCAATGCCCATGCCCAGATAATTAGGATTTTTCATGTGTTGGTATTGATACGTTGATGCATTTGCACGCTTCCAAATTACTGGAATCATTCCACTTTCCAGCCGGAGGTATCCAATATCGGCCGGAGCAGTGGTCAAATACACTTTCATTACCTTCATCACCTGTTCACCTGACCTACCCTATGTCCAACACCTCTACAACACCACAGTTGCTGCGCGTCCTCGGATTGTCAACCGGGATTCTCCTGGTGGCCAGTTCGATGATCGGATCCGGCATATTCAAGAAGATCGCCCCCATGGCAGAGACCATGCAGGATGGAGGCGATATCCTCCTGGCCTGGTTGCTGGCCGGCATCATTTCCATGTTCGGAGCCTTTGCTTTCGCCGGCTTGGCGACCATGACCGAGGAAGCTGGTGGGCAGTATGAATACCTCCGACTTATCTACGGGAAGTTCTTCGGCTTTCTGTACGGGTGGACATATTTTTCGGTCATCGGATCGGCTTCAGCCGCTTCCATTGCGTATGTCTTCGCCGAGTCCGTCAATAATCTGATGCCACTGGGCAATCCGCTGGAAGCCTGGGCAGATCTGAATATCGGAGGCTTTATCTATCCGTTCGCCAATTCAGGAGTGAAAATCCTCACCATCCTTACGGTGATCGGCCTGACCTGGATCAACATTCGCGGTGTGAAAAAAGGAGGAGCACTAAACGATATCACCTCTTCCCTGAAGATCCTGGGCATATTACTCATCATTGCCCTGGGCCTGAGTCACGGTGGCAGTACGGATGCCTTTGCCCACAGCGGGCCACCCCCCGTTGACCTGACCGGCCTGGGCTGGTACTCCGCCCTTTTTGCAGCCATGCTCAGTGCTTTCTGGGCCTATGATGGTTGGATCAATATCACCTTTATGAGCAGCGAGTTCAAGAACCCGCGACGCAATGTGCCCATCGCCATTGTATCGGGAACCCTGCTGGTCATGCTCCTCTACCTGGCGGTCAACTATGCCTACCTGAATATCCTGGGAATCCCAGAATTGCAGGGTATCAATGCAGCGGGCAATCAGATCGCAGGAGCTGAAGTGGCCCGGCACGCCCTGGGCAATGCCGGTTATTTCTTTATCTCCGTGCTGATCATGATCTGTACGTTCGGCGCCACCAACGCCACGATCATGACCGCTGCACGGATCTACTTCCGGATGTCCCAGGAAGGGGTCTTTTTCCCCTCAGCCAAGGAAGTGCATCCGACTTACCGCACTCCGGCAAAAGCCCTGAAGATCGCCATGATCTGGTCCTGTATTCTGGTCTTGAGTGGCACATTTGACCAACTGACAGACATGCTCATCTTTGCCGCATTCATCTTTTACGCTGCTGGTGCGCTCGGTCTGATCATTGCCAAAAGGCGCGGACAGATCACCGCAAAAACATTTGGCTACCCCTGGATGCCTGTCATCTTTATTCTGTTCTGCATCGTCCTGGTAGGCAATACACTGTATGTCTATCCCAAAGAATCCATGACCGGGCTTCTCCTTATTCTGGTTGGCCTGCCCGCCTGGTGGTATTTTACGAGGAAAGGAGTTAAGGAGTTAAGGAGTTAAGGAGTTAAGGAGTTAAGGAGTTAAGGAAAAGTATTGGGTTATCTCGATATTTCGAATTATTCCTCCAAAAGACTAACGAACGTAGAATACAAATCACCCGGGAAGCACACCTCAGTGGCACAAGATTTATGGCACTTTAAACTATGCACTTCTACAGCCCCGCGGGAGTGACACCGCTAATGCCAATTCAGAATTGGTATCTCCGCAGAGGAGTTTGTTTGAGGTAAGCCATTGTGTCATTTCGAATAATTCCTAAAGCAATTAGACGGCGAAACGAATGTCACAGTCGGCAAACCCGTATGCACCATGATGGGTTAAACTCTACTTGCTGCATTCAGAAAAGTTACTGCTCTGAAAAAAGGTATTTATCCAAATCTCGCAATTGGCCAATAGTGGTATTGACTTCCTTTGCCGCTGCCTGATCCATCAAGCGAATGCTGACCCTGGACAGATCCCGGGCCAATGGGATCTGACTGCCGACCGGGTAATCAAACAAGGACATGAAGATGAGTTGATCGGGATTGTCCGGCCCGAACATTCGGATGGCCCGCTTTCGGGCAGCTTCAGTCTGGGAGGTAAATGGAGCAGAAGCCGCCTGACTCAACATGGCCGGACTTTGATGCAGGGGTTCCGTCGGCAATTCCCCCGAAGCTGTACCGTTTTCCATGGCCAACACAACAATTCGGGCATCCGGACACAAACTGTCGAGTTCCGAACGCAAGCTCGAATATACTTCCAGGATGGTCGTCAAACCTTTATTTTCATAAGCTCCACCATCCATAAAATTACCGACACCGTCGACATAACTGAAGGCAGAGAATACCGGGAACAATTCGCTCATACAGTTGGCGGTGCCCAGGGCAATGGTCTTTCCTTTTGTCTCCTCCCAACAGGTTGATTTCGCCTTGAATGCACCGATCACATCGATCGCATCGATAAATGTTTCTTCTGTCAATTCGACCGGACTGAGCACCCCACGCCGGCCGGTTCGCATATGCGTCGTATTGAACAGGAGCAGGGGCCATCGGGTGTCGACCCCTCCGGTGGAATGATGATACAACTCTGGTAACCCGGTGAAGTGTAAATTGGGAATTTTACGCCCTTTTCCGCCCGGCAATTGTAGTGAATCCACATGGCTGGAGCCGCTCTTGTAGGTATTTCGCAAATTCAGGGACTGACGACCCAGACCGAATAGAAATCCATAATTCTCTTCTTCCTGCAAGCGGAGATTGCGATCACTCCGCCAGATGTTCAACAGAAACATTTTAAAGAAGTCCCGGGTCAGCACATCAATAATGCCACCGGTCACAAAGTTGTGTCCGAAGGTACGTTCAGAAAAGCGGTATATAATGCTGTCCATCCGGCCAGTAGTCAGATTCCGGTTTTCTTTCAAGCGCAGCAATTTATACCAGGCGGAAGTCCCCGCCGAACTGCCGGAGACTGTTGAAAGCGCAAACAGACGATCGGAAAACCGATAATCGGATGCAGAGTCCAATTTGCCTAACAAGCGACTGGTCCAATAGGCAGCACGGCTCCCGCCCCCCTCTCCGGCCACCAGGTAGAATACCGGTGTACAGGTGGAATCCTCGGAGAGCCGTTCCTTGATCCAGCTGGTTTGATATTCCGGATAAGAGGCACGGGGCTGCTCCATTCTATCCTTGACCAAATGCACATAGTGCCCTTTGCTCGGCCGGATGTTCATCAGGACCAGGAGCAGCAGGACGCCCAGGGCTACACCGATCTTTCGGGTTGGCGAAAGCAATTTCACCCGATAGGTCACGAGGTTGATCAGCAGGATATACGCGGCCACAAAAAAGATCAGGACCGGAATGGTGGCCATGCGCATGGTGTTGGGCCAGAACATCAGTAACAGTGCGATCAACAGGACTCCCAGGCCCACCAGTTTATAGATCTGATTTGCTTTCCAGGTCAACTGGTTGCGGTATTTCATATCCGGCGCATCATCAAACCTTCGTTCCCAACGGTGAAAAATGGCAAACAGCAGGATCGCACTGATGAACAGGCTATTCCCCAGTAGGGCATAGGCCAGTTCAGGACTGTTGGGAAAAACACCCAGCACGAAGGCAAATCCGATCGGGATCAGGACCATGGTGCCGATCAGGACGGCCACGACCTGCCGGATACGATTCAGGCCATATGCCACACAAATCCCGCCCAGCAGGAGGACAATGGAGATCAGTCCATTGGTGATCCAGTAACCGATCTTCCAATCGGCATCTACCTCGACCCGATAGGCAAACGTGAGGCCATACAGGACAAAGGGAAGTATGGCCAGCAGTCGAAGAAAATTGGAGGACATACTGATCGTACCGCCAAAGGGCAACTGGTCTTCACGAACACCCTTTGCCCGCAAAAGATCCATCTCCTTTTTCCGCTCCAGCTCCGCCTGTATATAAAAATTGGGGATCACCCAGATGGCATAGGCCTGCAGAACCATCATTGCCAATAACCAGAGCATCCGGACATAATCGCTCATATTCACTCCGGCACTTCTTGTCTGGAACAGGTTCAGGATCAGGTCTCGACCCTGGTCCATCAACCAGAGCAGCAGGATCGGCGTGAGGATCAGAATGATCAGAATGATATGCCGATACAGAAAGCCCAGGATAGCCAGGAGGATCTGGGCCTCTTCATTCCAGCCCCGACTCTTTCTCCATGCCCTTACCTGTTCGACAATGATCTGCCATAAAGCACGCAACCGCTGCACACAGGATTGGTCCTTTTGCATAAAATTCTGGACGGATTCGGAGGCGACTTTCATTGGAGGGGTGTGGCGTTTTGGAGTTAAGGAGAATAATGTATTCAGATTAAAACTGAGGTTTCGAAAGGACAACCTTTTTCACAGAATACACCAAGTACTTCTTCTTCGAATTCGTGCACCTGATCTGCTTTGCAGCGCTTTTTCTGTATTCAATAAATCACCAAACGAACAATCTGTCCGTAGTGAAAATAAGTATGGACCTCAACCATGAATCGATCATAGCCTCCTGACTTCCCTCAAAATAAAACCGACATTATCCAAAATGAAGGCCTTCACCATTTCCCTATTGCCTTTTACTCTTCACCTTCATTCCCTGACCAACCAGAGTGGCTCCCCGTAGATCTGCTGAAAGTCAAAAATAATAGACTTCTCTACGCCGATATTGGTTTGCTTTTTATCAACTAATGCATAAATCGACAAATGGTCGTCAAATTTTTCGACGACAGAAATTAATTTTGGATCTCCGCCTGAACCCTTGGCCTTGCGTACCTTTTTTCCTTTGCCAATGAGCAACACTTCATGGTCGAGGCGGATATTGGTACGCTCACTCTGGGGCATTCGTTCCGAAAAAGCCTTCACCTCAGCCAGGCTCCCCTGATCTACATGGCCATAAAAAATGGTGATGCGCTCATACTCCGTTTTATCGTATTGGGTCTTTCCTTTAATGGAGGCCAGGGCAACCTGCTGCCCCTGATGCAATTTCCGGCAGGAAGGACCATGCTCACATGCCTGCACCCAGGCTTGAAACGCGTGCCATTTGGGATTGGACACATCCGTGGAATCCAGTAACAGCAGCGCTCCACTCTGAAGGAAGGCACTGTTGTCCGGCAGCAATACAGATTCTTCTACATTGTTTTTATAAAATGACCGCGGTTTGAGGGTCATCACAAACGATGTCGATCGTTCCAGGTCAGTGACATCGCCCGGGTGATTGGACATGACCGCCTCCCGGACATCCTCCAGGATAAAGTATTTTGGAGAGCATCCCACCAGAAACAGAAAAAAGCCCGGCAGTAGAATATTAGCGTATCTCATAGGGCTGATAATAGGTGATACCATAAAAGAGTCTGTTCACATCCTTGTTCGGATGCAAGGGATCTCGTTTCAACAAATGGATCAGATCCTGTAAGGCGTAAAAAGTTTCTTTCTCCGCATTTCGCAAGGAACCGATCACACCCACCTGCATGCCGATCTGGGGGCTGAAAAAGTAGCGGGCATAATAAGTGGATGAATTATAGTTATATCCAAAATTGGAGGGCTGGGTCAGATTATAGGTTCCTGATCGATCACTTGCATTCTGAAAGGAATGGAAGATGTCATAATCCTGGATATCCATTCCGAAAATGCCGCCCAGCTCGAACATCAGTTTTTCATAACCGGTAAACTGATCAAAGTAGAATTCAGCGACATTATATTCCTCCCGGTCATGCAGGTACATCCCGACCCCACCGGTCCACCATCGATCGAAGCCATCTCCCAGGCCGATATTATTGATGGGAGGACCGCCATCATTGTAATAATTCAGTGAAAAACGCCCTGCCGTCAGGGTCAGCGCGCCGACGGTCTGATTCCGGCGGTGGTTATTGAGGATAAAATTCGTGGACACCAGGACAGCATATTCCCCATCGTGCCGCAGGTTATAGAAAGGTGTATTGTTGATGGTTTGCATTTGCCGGATATACAGGGGACCTGACTCCCGTATGACCCCCAGGGTAAAGGAACTGGTCAGGTCGATCTGGTTGTCCTGATAAAGCAGGTTGAGGCTGTTTCCCAGTGACTTGTTGTAGATGGCCAGGTTGACCGAAAAATTAAACAGACCGAAATCCCTCTTTCGATTGAGGTTGAGCTTGTTCGATGAGGCGAAACCGATAAATGCCTTGATGCCGGGAAAATTGTTTCGGAAGGCGCGTTTCCCCAGATTACTGTGGAGGTTGACGGAGGCGCCGAGGGTCAACTGGTACCAACTCTGTTCGATCTGCGCAGTCAATGACTGACTGCCCATGACCAGGAGTAGAAGGAGAACTCCTGCCAGGGATCGCATACCTGGCATCCAGGGGTTGGGGGGCGGGTGCTTCATCTCAAGCTTTCGGTTCAACCAAATATAAGCAACTGCTGGCAAGGATGCCAATAGTTTCACCTTTTTCAGATGAATAGGTCGCTGGATGTGAGGATAGAAGGCGAAAACCAGTGGAGGAGTGGAGTAGATTATAAGGTTTTAAGCAGAGTCGGGATACGAAAATTCAGGAACCAATGATCAGTCAGGTACAAGGGTCTTGAGATCCATCGAAGCCCGTCGAGGATCCCTCACTCCACCCGGTGAAAATATCGCTTGTTGTCCGTGGTCACCCCCCAGAGGGTCAACAGTTCTGCATTCAAGGCTGACTCGTCCGGGTGATGGATCAATCCCCATCCGAGGACACTGCACGATGGCGACAGCACGACAACCGAATCCTGAGAAGCCGCAATTTCAACGAGTGCATTCCGTTCACATGTGGTCTTGCCTCGCTCACTCCGATCCGCATTTGAAAAAATAGCCAGAACAACTATTAATACAGGAATATACCAGGCCCGTTGCCTGCTGGACAATTGGTACAGCAAATAGCGTGAAGAGACCCCAAAGACAAAGAACAGACTCAGGGTAATGGGCATGATGGTATCATATCGCAGGATATAGGGCCGGTAGCTCCGATAGCCACCCAATGGTAACAACAGGATATACAGGATGGAAAACAGACCGATCCATTTCAACCAGGAAATAATCTTTTTCCCTGTTTCCGTAGATCCGGATCTGCGAATCAGGATCGTATTTATGGCGAGGATGAGGAACAAGATCGGGAAGCCCAATTTCCGGGTAAATTGTCGAACCACACCCTCGGGTAACTTTTGATACATCTCCCATAGGGGGATTTGGGAGACGATCGTTTCTGCATTATACCGGCCCAGAAAAAGTGAATAAATCGACAAGAGAATAACGGGCAGCAAAAACAGCCACAACCATTTGTATTCTGAGCGAAATCCTTCCCGAAGACGCGAACGC
Source organism: Bacteroidia bacterium (assembly GCA_030429045.1). GTDB lineage: Bacteria > Bacteroidota > Bacteroidia > Chitinophagales > Saprospiraceae > JAGNXB01. The sequence goes on from JAUIEA010000007.1 coordinate 25,621, forward strand.
CAACTCCTTTCCGAGTCCATGAACACCTGTCTATGAACACTGGCCAAGAAGAGCAACACCGTCAGGACCAGGATAACACCGGGATTCAAGGGTCCACTCAGACAGACGACCAGCGCCAGCCCGATCCAGATGATCCGATGGACGATCCCGAACCGAAGGGCCCTGCCGTGGAAGGTCCTCAAGATCACGGGCAGCAAATAGAACAACAGGAGAGCAGAAGGCAGCGCATAGAAAAAAGCATATGTGGTGGAGCGATCCACTATGCCCATAAAATCATGATACCCCTCCGTCTGAAAAAAAGGTGCGACCAATATGGCGGCCAGCAGCAGATCCCATTTCAGGAGGTTGGTGGTACCCGAAATCGCCATGGCCAGCAGGAGTAACAGGAGTGAATGGATGGCCAATTTTCCGAGTGCACATGCATGATACACACTGTCGATCGGGGAGAAGAATCGCTGCAGAACATGGGGCGCATACAGCAGGTATTCCCGATAGATCCAGTGACTGAAAAACCGATTGGGGCCACCGTTGGGCAGGTTTTCACGGATCGTTCGTATTCCCAACGGACTGTCCAACACTCGTTGCACCTGCAGTTCCGGCACCAGGCTGCGGGCCATGTCCCCGTCCAGGGATTGGTCCAGATACTGGACGTAGGACGCGCCCAGGTCCGCCATCAGGAGAAAGAGGAGGAAAACATACAGAGAACGCCTGGGCATAATTACGGGGTTATCTCGGCCAAAATAGTTGATCTGCTTGCAATTCTCATCTCAGGGCTGGTAATGCGGCTGGAAAGCGCTTCCCCAGGTCGGTTGTACAGAGGTCAATATGGCTTTCCTAGAAGGTTTCGAGACAGCACGTTTCATTCTGGCCATCCTCATGCGGATCAACCGGAAAATCGACCAGGGGAATTATACGGTAGGATGAACACCATGGAGCCGTCCAAACCTTATTCGCTCCTCTTGAGGATCATCCCACTGTAGCAACTCATTCTCTGTCATTTCCATTCGTCGAACCAAATGTTATTTCCATCGAAAAAACTGAGGAAACGCTACAACCATTCAACGTTTCCAGCGTTACTTTGTCCTTCGAACCCGTCATGAGTACACTTCGACACATTCTGGAGACTGCTGAATCCCTCTTTTTTCGCTACGGCGTGAAGAGTGTCACCATGGACGATGTGGCCAATGAACTGGGCATCTCCAAGAAGACCCTCTACCAGGCTGTACCCACCAAAGCCGTGTTGATCGACCGCATTGTCGAAAACCACATCCAGGCCGAGGTTGCCATGATCGAAGACCAACGTGCCCAGGCCGTCAACGCGATCGATGAGATGCTGGCTGTCTCTCGCATGGTGGGCGACACCCTCCGGCGGATGACACCACTCCTGCTCTTCGACCTGCGAAAATACTACCGCCAGTCCTGGGTCAAGATCAACCAGTTGCATCGCGACCATATCTATCAGATCATCCGCACCAACCTGGTTAAAGGCCAGGAAGAAGGCCTCTATCGATCCGACTTCGATCCGGCCGTGATCGCCCGACTCTACGTCATCAAAGCCCTGGCCCTGATCGACGAAAAGTATTTCCCCCACGATCAGCATGACAAGGCTGAGCTCGTGGCCAACCATCTGACCTATCACCTGCACGGCGTCCTGACGGAAGCCGGGCGTCAATACCTGCAAACCCAATCATCATGCGCATCCGGAATCTCTTCCTGATCCTCCTGGCCTCATCCGGCCTGGCCGCACAGTCACAGATGACCCTCGAACAGGCCATCAACTATGCGCTGTCCAACAACCAGGAGATCCAACTGGCCCGCCTCAATATTGAGGACGCAGACGGCCAGATCACCGAACGTCGGGCCTTCGGTATCCCGCAACTCACTGCAGATATCGGGTACACCCACTATCTGGAGGTGCCGACCACAGTACTTCCCGCTGATTTCTTCATTGACCCCAATACCGGCCAACCCGACCCGAATGCGGAACGCGCCGTTCAATTCGGGGTGAAAAACAACCTCACCGGCACCCTTGCCCTGAACACGATGCTGTTCGATCCGAGTTATTTTGTCGGATTGAAAGCCGCCAGAGGCTACCGCGACTATACCGCCCAGGAACTGATCAGCAGTCAGCGCAAAGTCAAATACCAGGTCATCGATGCCTTCCTGCCCGTCCTGCTGGTCGATGAAAACCTGGCCAACCTGGACAAGAACATCGCCAACCTCCGGAAACTCAGGAACGAGACCAAGGCCCTCTTTGATGAAGGCTTTGTCGAAATGCTGGATGTCGACCGACTCGACCTGTCCATCGCCACGATCCAAACCGAACGAGACAACCTCGCCAACCAGCGAAAAGTCATCCTCAATGGCCTCAAAATGGTTATGGGATATCCCATGGCCAAGGATCTGGATATCACCGGAAACCTCCAGGACCTCCTGAAGGCTCCCGATGACCGGGACCTCTCCGGCAAAGTGGATTATCTGCGCTGGCCGGACTACCGGGTCGCCCTGCAAGGGAAGAACCTGGCCGAACTGAATGTCAAACTGGCCAAATACGGGTATCTCCCCAGCCTGTACGGGTTCGCCAATTTCCAACGAACCTTCCAGGGAGACACTGCGGATGAAGGCATCTGGGCCAATGCATCCCTGGCTGGCTTTTCCCTCAAAGCTCCGCTCTTTGACGGGCTGCTGACCCGTGGCAAAGTGCAACGGGCCAGGGTCACCGAACAAAACACACTGGTTCAGATCAATATGCTCGAACAACAGATCGACATGAGCGTGCAGAATGCCCGCGATCAGTATGCAAGTGCCATTGATAAATTGCGCAATCAGGAAAAAAACCTCAATCTCGCCGAACGGATCTATGATACGACCCGGATCAAATATCGGGAAGGGGTCGGCTCCAGCCTGGAGATCAACCAGGCAGAACAGGCCCTGTTCACCGCCCAACGGCAACATGTCCAGGCCCAATACGATGTCGTACGCGCCATCCAATCCCTCGAAAACGCTTTAGGTAAATAAAACCTCCTCCAACCGTTATGAAACAGTCTCTACTTTCCCTCGCCATTCTGACCCTCCTCCTGGGTTCATGCAGTCAGCCCGGTCAGGACACGGCCATTCCTGCAGATGCTGCCGGTCAGCGCACCATGCTGGATGCCAAACGACAGCAGCTCCTCACCCTGAAAAAAGAGATCGCCGACCTGGAGGACCTCTTGGGAAATCAGGCTGGCGCCAACAGCGAAGAAGAAGCCAAGGTGGTCACCACCACTCTGCTGGAGGCCACCACATTCCGCCGTTTCACCGAGATCCAGGGCAACGTGGAGCCGGTGAAAAAGAACAATATCAGCAGCGAAACGGGTGGACGCATCATCCGCCTCAATGTCAAGGAAGGTGACTCCGTCACCAAGGGACAGTTGCTTGCCAGCGTAGACATGGAACCCCTGCACAAACAAATCGAGGAGCTGGAGACCAGTCTTCAACTCGCAGCAGATGTTTTTGAACGGCAAAAGCGGTTGTGGGACCAGAAGATCGGTTCCGAGATCCAGTATCTCCAGGCCAAGAACAATAAGGAACGACTTGAAAAAAGCCTGGACGGACTGCGTGCGCAACTGAAGAAAGCCAATATCTACGCCCCGATTTCAGGAGCTATCGAAGGCCTGACCGTTGAGCTGGGAGACATCGCCCCTCCGGGTATGCCCATCATGCAACTTATCAATACCCGTGATCTGAAAATCGTTGCTGACGTCCCCGAGCGATATGTCGGTACAGTTCGCAACGGCGATAAGGTAAAGATTCAGGTACCTACTCTGAATACCGAACAAACCGAAACCATCCGGATGGTCGGCCGTGTGGTTCACCCCTCCAACCGAACCTTCCATATTGAAACCTCTTTGAACAATCGAGGAGGTGAGTTCAAACCCAACCTGCTGGCCCTGGTGCACATCGAAGATTACAAGGAAGAAAATGCCCTGGTGGTGAGTGTCGACCTGGTTCAACAGGAAGTCGGTGGCAAAGAGTTCGTCTACATCGCAGAGCAGACGGAAAGCGGAAAGATCGCCCGTAAAGTCTATGTCAAGACAGGCGAAAGCTACGACAACCAGATCGTCATCCTGGAGGGCCTGAAGGCCGGAGATGAGGTTGTCCAGAAAGGGGCACGCAGTCTTTCCGAAAATGACCTGTTGGATATTAAATCGGAAATCAATGGCTGAGGAGAACAAATCCATCATCAAGAAGGTCAAAGAGTTTGGCCTGACCTCCTTTGCCGTCGATAACGGTACAAGCATCTTCATCCTCACCCTGATGATCGTCTTCTTCGGGGTCGGGGCGTATGACAGCATGCCCAAGGAACAATTTCCGGAAGTGAGCTTTCCGACGGTTTTCGTCAATACACCCTACTTCGGAAACTCGGCAGCAGATATCGAAAACCTGATCACCCGTCCTATTGAGAAGGAGATCAAATCCATTGTGGGGTTGAAGAATGTCAAATCGACCTCTCTCCAGGATTTCTCTGTGATCACGGCAGAATTCGAAACCTACATGGATATCGATGATGCTGTGAGGAAGATCAAGGATGCCGTCGACAAGGCCAAATCCGATCTTCCCAATGACCTCACCCAGGACCCCGACATCTTTGATGTCAATCTCTCGGAGATCCCCATCATGACAGTCAACCTGTCGGGAAAATACACCAATGACGAGCTCCGCAGTTTTGCAGAATACCTGGAGGATGAGATCGAGAACATCGACGAGATCTCCGGTGTAGAGATCAAGGGTTCCCTGGAACGCGAAGTAAAGATAGATGTGGACCTCCCGCGAATGGATGCCCTCCAGATCAGTTTTACGGATATTGAAAATGCCGTCAACTGGGAGAACATGAACATGTCTGCCGGTGAGATCGTCAACAACGGCTTCCGCCGGGCAGTCCGGGTAGTGGGTGAGTTCGACCGGGCCGAAGACATGGAGCGCATCATTGTCAAGAGTGAAGGGCAAAAGCCCATCTATCTCGGCGATATCGCCCGGGTCACCTATGGCTACAAGGAGCAGAGCAGTATTGCCCGCTCGGATGCCAACCCGGTGGTCTCCCTGGATGTCATCAAGCGAAAAGGCGCCAACCTGCTCAGTGCTGCAGACAAGATCAATGAAAAAGTAGCCCATGCCAAGGCCCATGTCTTCCCGGAAGAACTGAAGGTCAGCCTGTTCAATGATCAGTCTGTGAATACGCGGACAGAAGTGTCCAACCTGGAGAACAGCATCATTTCCGGGGTCATCCTGGTCGTCCTGGTCCTCCTGTTTTTCATGGGGATACGCAATGCCCTGTTTGTCGGGATGGCCATTCCGCTGTCCATGTTGATGGGGATCATGGTCCTCAACTTCACGGGTACGACGTTGAACATGGTGGTTCTGTTTTCCCTGATCCTGGCTCTGGGTATGCTGGTCGATAACGGGATCGTGGTCGTAGAGAACATCTTCCGGTTCATGCAGGGAGGAGACAGCCGCAAGGATGCCTCCAAACATGGTGCCGGAGAAGTGGCTATTCCGATCATCGCTTCCACTGCCACTACCCTGGCAGCCTTTCTACCCCTGGCCTTCTGGCCCGGGCTGATGGGGAGTTTCATGAAATATCTACCCATCACCCTCATCATCGTCCTGGTCTCATCGCTGCTGGTTGCACTGGTCATCAATCCGGTCTTTACCAGCCGGTATATGGCCGTGGACAGCAAGGCCACCAATGAACTGGATCGGGCTCGACGGGTGCGCAACACCTCCATTATGGCCGGTGTCACCTTTCTGATCGCCGTGCTGGCCCATTTTGCGGGTGTGATCTGGCTGCGCAACAGCATGTTGATCATATCCGTGTTCTCTCTGATCAACTTCTGGCTGCTCCGGCCGGCATCCTTCTACTTTCAGGAGAATGCCATGCCCTGGCTGGAAATGAAATACTACCAGTTTGTCAGATGGGGACTGAGCGGACTGAAACCCTGGGCCATATTCTTTGGCACCTTTGCCCTGCTGATCATCGCAATTATTGCCTTGGCCGTCAAGTCTCCCAAGGTGGAGTTCTTCCCGGTGGCCGACCCACTTTATATCAATGCCTTCGTCGAATTGCCCCTGGGTCGGGACATCGCGGAGACCGACAAGATCATGGTGGATCTGGAAGCTCGCATCGAAAAGACCCTGGAGCCCTATACCTCCATTGTCGATGCCGTTCTTTCCCAGATCGGAGAGAACACCTCTGATCCCAACAGTCCGCCGGAACCCGGTGTAACGCCTCACAAGGCCCGTTTGACGGTTTCATTCGTTCCTTCCGCAGAACGAAACGGCATCTCCACCTTTGAGGTCATGGAAAAGATCCGGACGGCTGTCAAGGGGTATGCCGGAGTGGATGTCGTCGTCGACAAAAATGCCGACGGCCCGCCAGCCGGAAAACCGATCAACATCGAGATCCAGGGCGAAAACATCGATCAACTGGCCATCCTCTCCCAGGAGGTGATCAACTTTATTGAAGAGAAAAAGATACCCGGTATCGAAAAACTTCAGGCAGATGTCGACGTTGGTAAGCCGGAACTGATCGTCCATATCGATCGGGAAGCCGCACGTCGTTTCGAACTGTCCACAGCACAGATCGCATCCGGCATTCGGACCGCCATTTTTGGCAAGGAAGTCTCCAAATTCAAAGACGGGGAAGATGAACACCCCATCATGCTTCGCGTCAATGACCGGTATCGGAATAATATTGATGCCATCCTCAATCAGAAGGTCACGTTCCGAAACCCGACCAACGGCAAGATCGTCCAGGTACCCGTTTCCGCAGTAGCCGACATAGAATATTCCAGTACCTACAGCTCAGTCAAACGAAAAGACCTCGATCGGGTGATCACTGTCTATTCCAACGTACTCAAAGGCTACAACGCGAATGAAATCGTGGGCCAGTTGAAAGAAGTGTTGCCGGAATACAATTGGCCACCGGGCTTCAGTTATGAGTTTACCGGAGAACAGGAACAACAGGCCAAGGATCTGTCATTCCTGAGTACCGCCTTCATTGTGGCGATCTTCTCCATCTTTATCATCATCGTTGCCCAGTTCAACTCCCTGATCTCTCCGTTTATCATCATGCTCACGGTGCTGTTCAGTACGATCGGGGTCTTCCTCGGTTATGTATTTACAGGAGCGGATATTGTCATCATCATGACCGGTGTCGGGATCATCTCCCTGGCTGGCGTAGTGGTCAACAATGCCATCGTCTTGCTGGACTACACCAATCTTCTGATCCATCGACGGCGGGATGAACTGAACAAGGCCAGTGAATATGATCTCAACCTGGCAGAGGTGAAGGATGCCATCATTCAGGCAGGAGCCCGTCGTTTGCGACCGGTATTACTGACCGCCATCACCACAGTACTGGGTCTGATACCGCTGGCCATCGGGTTCAACTTCAATTTTTTCACCCTGATCTCCGAGTCCGACCCGCACATATTCATCGGTGGCGACAACGTTGCTTTCTGGGGCCCGCTGGCCTGGACTGTCATCTATGGCCTGACCTTCTCCACCTTCCTGACCCTGGTGGTGGTTCCGGTCATGTACTGGCTGAGTTTCCGGGGTATTCGCTGGTCCAGAATGAAGTTTGGAGCAGCCGATTAGACTCCTTTTATATGTCCTTCAAGCCGGCTTCCCCGAACAGGGAGCCGGCTTGATTATGTCTAAAGGACGGTATTGGTTGATTCACAAAACGGACCTGAATTTGTCGGATAAAGCAGGGAATAATCCAGCCGTCCCGGGCTTTAAAGCCGACGACAGATCTCAAATACTCTGATCACACGGAGTAAGACAGGAAACCATCATCCGCTGGGCCTCAATTGTATTGAAAACGATAGTTTTACAAAAAAACAAAACTGTCCAATCAGCCTCCTCACGTTCAAGCGCTGTTCAACTTGATGAGGATCCCCCCACTTCTACGTACAGAAAAGTATTTCTATGAAATTTATTCAACTCCTCGTATTTCTTTTCCTCGGCACCACCTGTCCTGGCCAAAGCATTGAATTTGAACCTGCAGTGAAACTATTCGACTATCCGGGGTCCCTTCAGGCAAAATTCTTTGACCCATTTCTGCCCGTAGATTTCGATGATGACGGGGATTATGATTTCATTGGAACAGATCCGGACACCTGGCAGGTACTTATTGAAAATACGGGCTCATATCAATTCAATACAAAACAGACATTCGCAGGATACAAGGACAACATTCTGAAAATTACAGATGTCAATGCCGATGGGAAAATGGATGCTGTTTTTGAAACGTTCATTGCACTGAATAACGGATCAAATGGATTTGACATCGAGGAGCCTATCTGGTTTGGATTTTCCCTTGACGTCATTGTGGAAACCGAGGATTTTGATAAAAATGGATTTACAGATATTTTAAGACAAAAATCCTCCAGTACCAAAAACGACCTGCTCCTTCTTCATTCCAATGATGGCACTTCCTATGTCCTGGATACCCTCGCCTCAACCTACAGCAGCTTCGGAGACCTGGACATTGGAGATATCAACAATGACGGACTGACGGATATTGTCGCCCTTCTGGAAGGCGAGGACGACCAGGCACTGATCCTGTTGAACAAAGGAGGAAGCTATGACGAGATCCTCATTCCAGGTCTGTTGAATGGGGGAAGCAATAATCTGTTCCTCATGGACCTGGACAATGACGCTGATCTGGATATCCTGATCGGCGAAGATGATCATATTTATTTCCTGGAAAACACGGGTGATCCATCCAATTTTACTGTACTTCAGGAGATCGATGTTCCCGATCTCCTATTCTTCCAAACTGCCGATCTCAACAAGGATGGATACCCGGACCTGGTGACCCTGCAAAAAACTGTGGACTGGAACTTTACCATTTCCATTTTTGAAAACCTGGGTAATTTCACTTTTTCGGACCCTGCACTTTTACAGGAGATATCAGGATCAAGTTCCTACTCCCTGAATAATAACGGTAATTATATCAATCAATCCATAAATATTGTGGATTACAATGGAGATGGGAAGGATGACATCCTGTATGGGGATGGATTTTCGAGCCCCAGCTCAGAGCATATTCTCTACAACAAGACAACCACATCATCTACATACACCCCTGGAACGGGTGATATCAAACTCTTTCCAAATCCAAGCTCCGGATCAATTCACATTCGCTCGGTGACGGACCATCAGGGAGACAACTTCCTCATCACTGACATCTTCGGAAGAACTGTGCAATCCGGGCAGATCGACGAGGAGTTGATCACATTGACCTCTCTGGCGAGCGGGACTTTTTTCTTCCAAGTGCCTGAAAAGCAGATCCTGGTGAAGTTTACCATATTGTAACGGTATTGATTCAGATCTATTCAGAAACACTTTCTTCTTCCAGCCATCGATGCGATCAAAGTATCCTGGCTATTGCAATTCAGTGACCGGTATCACATTCTTCACTACTGATTCAGGTCATCTTTGCATTGAAAATAACCAGATCAAAAAAATAAGGCTATGGCTACGATCAAGTTAACTGCAGATAAATTCAAGAGTGACATCTTTGACTATACCACGGAAAAAGAATGGCAATACAAAGGAGAGCGCCCCGCAATCATTGACTTTTATGCCGACTGGTGTGGTCCCTGTAAAATGGTCGCCCCCATCATGGAGGAACTGAGCGATGAATATGCAGGAAAGGTCGACATCTACAAGGTCGATACCGAGGTGGAGCAGGAACTTTCATCTGTTTTTGGCATCCGCAGCATCCCCAGCATTCTGTTTATCCCAATAGAAGGGATACCCATGATGCAGGCTGGCGCATTAACCAAAGCCGCATTTCAGGAAGTGATCGAGAAAGAATTACTGCAAACCGCATAGAAGCAGTTTCGGTTCAACGAGGACAGCCGGCTTTGATCAACAAGGCCAGCTGTCCTCTTTTACCTCGACCCGAATACATATATCGGTTGATAGACGCAGCGGGAAGTCGGATCACCGATGGCACGACTCGGCTGGGAATATGACAGAGGGATCTTGAACGTTGTCCGTTCTTCCCCGGGAAGAACTGTTTTCGAGAGGACACTGGCAATTGGCGTACATAGAATCGCCATGACATACAGCCCAACGAATCACAAAAAATCAACGATCATGAAAAAAGTAACCGGCATCGGTGGCATTTTCTTCAAACAAGCCGTCTAATCATGATCCGGTTTCCTCCTTGTGCTGGAATAAAATTTTCCGCATCTTAAAGGGCCAGAACCCTTTTCAAGATGAATACCCCAACCGCTTCCCGACTGGTCATCCTGTCTGTACTGGCAGTTATGGCCTGCCTCGGTCTGATACTGACACCGGCTTTTACGCCTCTGCCTCCCCTGGAACATCCGGTGCTTTTCGTTTCCCGCCAGATTCCCTGTTGCGGCAGTGTATACATGGCAGACGCGAACGCCCTTCCCGGGGTGGGCGGCTATAGCAAATATCAGGTCGCAGCGCCGGCCTTCCTGTGTATTCTGTACCCGGATGGCACCCTGGACACCCTGATCAACGGAGCCGATCCTCAGCCAGAGAGCCTGCATCTGATCGACATCAGTGCACCAGCCCTCAACTGGGATGCCACACAAATTGCCTTCGCCGGTTTACCCGACGGTAATTACGAAACGGGCAATGGCAACCAGATCTCCAAGGAACACGATGCCTGGCGGATCTATACCATCCACATCGATGGCAGCAACCTGACCCAGGTCACCGGACTCCCGGGTATTCCGGGGAGCGATCCGGACCTGGACCTCAGCCAGTTCCACCCCCTGGCCCAGAGTGGACTTGCCGGCTACGATGATACAGACCCGGCCTGGCTTCCCGACGGACGGATCGTGTTTTCCTCCACCCGCTATCCGGGCATTGCCATGTACAATGTGACCCGAACTTCCAACCTCTTTGTGGTCAACACAGACGGTGCTGACCTCCACCGGATTACCACCGAAAAAAACGGAGCGGACCGACCCATGGTGGACCCCCTCACCGGCAAGATCGTCTTCTCGCGCTGGTGGCGCAATTTCTACTGGCCCTACGATGGCATGGAATCCATTGCCAGCACCCAGTACCCGGGTGGATGGATCAAGCACAATGGCCTGACCAGCGACCTGAACAGCGTGATTGACGGAGAACTATACATGTTCAACAACAACTCCTTCCTGTTGACAGAGATCAATCCGGATGGCACCGGCCTGGAGCTCTTTTCATCTCATTTCAGGGCCACATCAGACAACAGCTGCTATGGGGGCAGCTTTGATCCTGACGGACAAGTGGTGGGCAACTGGTTTCCTATCGAACACAGTACCGAAAGCTCCGGCTTCGGTGGGATCAAACGATACTTTCGGGGACCAGCCGCTGCTCCGGTCGGATTGATCGGGACCACAGAATATGGGGACCTGGATTATTATATCGATAATCCACCCAGCTACGGGATCCTGGTCGGCGAATATGCTGCTGAACCCTTTGTCCTCGATGACGGTCGCATCCTGTTCTCGAAGGCCCCGACACCCGAACAGGATTACGGGCTGTTCCTCATGGATGGAGATGGCACCAATGTCACTCCCCTGCTGGATCATCCGGGCATGACCGACCTCCATGCCCAGTTGATCAAACCCAGAAAAAAACCACCGGTCATCCCGGACGGGATCACCCAACTGGCCTGGCCACTCCCCCCGACAGGAAGTGCGGATCTGAAACAGGAAGGCACCTTCACCTTCGACTGCCGGAATATCTACTTCAATGCGCCCGTGGATGTACCCGTCATTTCAGCTCCCGCTGTAGGCGATGTCGCATCGGTACGGTTTTTTGCCTCCCCCTTGATGGCCCAACAGTTCGGCTCCGTCGAGGCACTTGATTTTCCACTGCTGTACAACGAGATCGACGTCGATCCCTATGGACGGGTGCTGGAGATCGACGCTCCGGCCAATGTGCCCCTTTTCGAACAGGCGCGTTCAACTCAGGCCTCCGGGTATCATATTCCACGAACAGGGGGTGGCATCATGGATGGCGCTACCCAGGTGATGGGATTCAATTATGGCCGTCCCGGCCAGCAGGTAACCTGTGTCGGTTGCCACAATGGACATTCGATGATCCCGGTTCCCCAGGATCCGGAGGCCCTGCTCTACACCAATCTCGCACCCGGGGCAACAATCACGGCCAGCAGCGCCATGAATGCACCGGGTTATGCGATCGACCGCAAGAATTTTACGGCCAGAGGAAAACATTGGTTCTCCCCTGAATTTGAGGATCCCAACCAGCAATGGCTCACCCTGCAATGGCTGGTGCCCATCTGGGTGCGTAAGGTGGTCCTGCACAATGTACCCGCCGGCTGGGATGTCCAGATCCATTCCTGCCGCGTGACCCTCTACACCGATGATGACCTCACACAGGATGTGTTCACCCACATGCTCACGGATGACCTCAGCGATCAGGGCACCGTGATCCTGTTGCCAGAGGACACCAAGGTCCAATCCATGAAGCTGGAATTCCTGGATTGCGAAGGCGGGATCTACCATTGGGATTGTGCCGCGATCGGCGACATTGAAGTGATCGCCACTCATATCGAACCGACCAAGGTCCAGGATATTGCCGATTGCATGGGCATTGCCTACGGGCCTCACCAGCTGGATACCTGCGGACAATGCCTGCTGCCCGATGATCCTACGTTCAATAATTGTGGCACAACCGCCACCCACCCTGAATGGGCCAACTCCGCCCTTCGGGTATGGCCAAATCCGGCAAGAGATGTCATCTACCTGGACCTTCCTAACGACTTGCAAACCGGCATATTGGAGATCTATTCCTTGTCAGGCCAACGGGTATTCCGCCGGGTTGTCGGGCAAGGTATCATCGATATACCAGTCAAGGAATGGCTTCCCGGCGTGTATGTCATCGCATTGGAATCGGGCACTCGTCGATTCGTTCGAAAAATACTGCTCGAATAGCTCGAGATTTTCGGGAAAACGCTGCTCTTTTCAACTCCTCGGGCAGACAAAGGGGCATGGGTCCGGGAGGCATATCCGTATTCCTTTGCGTCTTGGCGTTTTCTCCTCGACTCCACCGACTTACTCCCTCAGGCACCAACGGACAAACTCATTCATCACCTCCGGCCAACCCGGATGCTCCTGATCCGGGCGGCCATCCGGACCCACTGGAAAGAAATTGTGCTCCCGATGAATATACCGGCGGAATGTCAGATGGTGTTTTCCTTCACGGATGAATAGCAGGGGAATAATATCACACAGATCTGCAGAACGATCCTCTGTACCATATGCCAGATAAATGGGTTTGTCCAGTGCCAGCCAATCGTCATACATCGGCTCTGAAAACGACCAGAGGGAAGCCATATTGGGGTTGTCCAGTCTGACTTGTGGATCAGCCGACAGATGGCCCAATTCGATAAAGTTGGTCATCAGGGTATCCGTCTGTTCCCAGGATTGTCGGCCCAATTGTGCGTCGAGTCGTGCTTCTCGCATAAACTGGTCGATCCTCCCAAACGGGTTGGGTGAGAAAAGACCCAACCGGACAAACCAGGGAGAAGCCGCTGCCACCTTGGCACCTTGAGAATGACCGGCGACGACCCAACCTTTCGGGTCAACCCAGTCTTGTTGACGCAGGAAACTCATCACGGCCAACGCCCGGTCGACATAGGTCTCCAGCGTATCAGCCGCCACATACCGGGTATCGAAGTCGCGGGGTGAGGCCGGGTCCGGGACATAACAGAAGGAGGGGTTTAAATGGGATTGCTCAACCACGACCGGGGTAAAGGGCATGGAGATCACCACCGGATAAAAATAGCGACGAAGCGTGTCCAGGTCAAAATTGGACATGCCGCCACCGATCAAATACAATCCATAGCCGTCCAGATTGGCAAAGAGAGGAATGGGCAACGATCCCTGGCAAAACAGCAGGATGGGCTTCTGTTGATCAAACGCGGTATCCAGAACGATGAAATCAATAGGTAACTCCTTTGTGCTGATTTGAAAATGGGTGGCCGAAGAGCCCATTTGAACGGGGACCTGACCAAAAGCCACTTGAATAGAAATAAAGGCAATCAGCGAAAACCAGAATCGATTCATAACAACAACACTTATGAGAGGCAAGACCTCATTCAACATGGATTTATTCTGAAACCCCGGGTCGCATATCCAGTTTGAAGAGTCGCACTTTACGCTTCTTCAGCTTGGTACCATCTAATCGATCAATCAATCTGTCCACCTCTGATGGCGCCACCGCTACATAGGATTCATCCCGGGTCAATTCGATCCGGCCGATCAACTCGGGAGAGGTGTTTCCTTCCTTGATGAACAGGCCGGCAACATCCCCCTTGGATATCTTATCATTGCGCCCGCCAGACAAGACAATGGTTTGCCATTTTGCCGGTTCCGGAGAGGCGCCCGGTGGTATAGATTCGACGCGAAGTTTGGGGATAAACTCGGGCAATTGCTCGCCTTTCCCCTTGAGGATATAGGCCACCCCATTCTGATCCATTCGGGCGGTACGGCCGTTGCGATGGGTGAACTCCTGCTCGCGATGCGGCAGGTGATAATGAATAATGTACTGGATCTCTGGCACATCAATACCTCTGGCGGCCAGATCGGTTGCCAGTAAGGTCCGGTAGGTGCCGTTCCGGAATTGGATCAGGGCGCGTTCCCGGTCCAGTTGTTCGGTTCCACCGTAAAAACAGCCGTGGGAGATCTGCTCCTTGTGCAGATGATCACTGATCCGCTGGATGGCATCCTTGTAATTGCAGAACACGATACCCCGTGCATCGCCAAGGTGACAAAGTAACCCGGACAGTGTTTCCAACTTGTCCCTGGTCGGTGATTCGATCAAGCGCACATCCAGCCAGGATTGTCCTGAATCCGAATGATCCAGGATCAGGGGATCTTCAATCCCGACGAAATCAGGGATATCCGTGTCTCGGGTAGCAGAGGTAAGGATCTTCTTTTCCAGTCCGGTCAGTGAGGAACAGATCTCGGCCATTTCCTCTTCAAAACCGATCTCCAGTGATTTGTCATATTCATCCAGAACGAGTGTCCGTATGGCAGACGGGTTGACATTCCCTCTGCGGATATGGTCCGCCACCCGGCCGGGTGTACCGATCAGGATGGCCGGTGGATGTTTGAGATCCATTTTGTCCTTGGAAACGGAACGCCCGCCAAAAACGGCATTGGTCTTATAACCTGTCCCCATATTCCGAACGACCTGTTCGATCTGGATGGCCAGCTCCCGGGACGGCACCAGGATGAGACATTGTACGTCCTCGATTGCCACATCTAATCCGGCAAGTATGGGCAACAAGAAGGCCAGGGTCTTTCCGGTTCCTGTCGGGGAATGCAGGATCACCTCCCCATGTCGGTGGATGGCTGACTGGGCCTCCAGTTGCATGGCATTGAGGGCTTCAATGCCCAGTTTGTCCAGGATGGCCTGCTGGTTCTTGAGGGGTTTGGAGATCATGGTGGAGATGTCAATTCAGAGATCCAAGGTATTGAAATCAACTGGAGCGAATGCTATAACTGATAGAATAGAAAGGAGGGGCCAGTATGCACTGACCCCTCCTTTCACCCTTCTTTAAAGACACTTACTTCACAATAATCAATCGCTGAGTGAAATACTCACCATTGGATTGTGCGGTAATGGTATACAACCCTTCAGAAATAGACATTTGACCAAATGAAAGTTTCTGATTGATTTCTCCAGGTTGAAATGTTCCAGACCATATTAATCGACCCAAATGATCTGTCATTGACACAAACGTAGGTAACGTAGACTCCCTGACCTGGATAGTCACTTCCTGACTAGCCGGGTTGGGAAATATTGCAAGGCCATAAATCACTTTCTCCTGGTGAGGAGGAATATTGACCACGCCATTGTTTTCCTCTGCACAATTCGTACACGGACCGACAACATCGCCGTGATTGTAATGTGCATTTAATGCATTCTTGCTAATGCACAGCGTATTTCCATTGTGACAAATACTGATCTTATTTTTTGCACATTTCCAGTCACTGCTGTAGTCATTGTAGTTCAGATTTTGACTGCAATCCGGAAATCCATCTTCATTGGCATCGATGTTATCATCTCCTCCCGCACAGACATCACAGTCATCTGCAACCCCGTCGCAATCGGCATCACCACTGGCCACGAATGGATTGGCATCATCCTCGTCCAGACATCCATCATTATCATCATCTGGATCGCAAGCGTCACCTAGTCCGTCACCATCATTATCCGCCTGATCTCCATTGACCACAAGGGGACAATTATCACAACCATTTCCGACTCCATCCTCATCATCATCTTCCTGGTTGGGATTGGCAACGTCTGGACAGTTGTCGTCAGCGTCCGCAACAAAATCGCCGTCAACATCCGGGAAGCATTCTGTAGAACCAATATTGCTGTTATAGTCCATATCGCAATTCTGGCAAAATGCAGCACCTTCGACTGGATTATACGTGGCAACTGGACAAAGTTCACAGACGATGGCACCGGAATTACCCTGGTAGGCTCCAGGGGGACAATTCACACAGTGCTTCGCTCCTGATTCACTTTGATAGGTACCGGGCAGGCAATTCTGACATTCGAAAGCGCCTATTATATCACTGAATTTTCCCGGTGGGCAGTTAATACATTCTGTTTGGGCAGTCATGTTTTGATAAGTCCCCATAGGGCACGACTCACAGAATACAGCTCCCTCTGTGGCGCTAAACTTACCAACAGGACAAGCATCGCATGCAGCCTGACCTTCATCGCTTTGATAGTATCCAGCAATACAGGGAATACAAAATATAGCCCCTTCAACTGGTTGGACAAAGCCTGGTGCACACGGAAAAGCATCGATGCCATCCGGGCAATAGAATCCGATGGGACAAACCTGGCATCCGGTGATCACAGTTTCGCCATTGATTTCCTGTGTTTCCTGGTAATACCCCGGCTCGCAATTACAGGTCTGCGGATCGAGGTGAGGAATATTGTTCCAGGCTGTCGGACAGTCATCACAAAGATTGCCGATACCATCACCATCATCATCAAATGTTACAGCCTCTTCAAACTCGATAATAAAAAGAGGCATCACTCCATTTGGAATATCATTCCATCGACCATTTGCCCGAAAATTGGTTACCACATAGTCCTCATTTCCAACATTATTTGGCTCTCCAAACCACCAATTGAAATAAGTGGCTGGTTCTCCGGAATCCCAGACCCAATTCCCTTCGAGAGCCAGATCATTCAATCCAATTGTGATATAACCTGGCACCTTCGGGGAGAGCCATGCATTTTCCTCTGCACTCGTAATACTTGCAAGGTATCCGCCATCATTGGCAGCTTTCAAATAGGCATCTGATGGATGATATCCAGCGTCAGACAAATAGTAATAATGACCATTATAGGTCCCGATATAGGAATAATCGGGCAAGCAATACTGTGCTTGGACTGAAAGTGATAAAAATAGAATGGCCACAATACTCGCCATCCATTTTCTCTGTAACATGTTTTTCATAGTGTAATAGGTTATTAAATAAGAGATAATAAATACCAATACATTCCCACATCAATTCCGATCGGGAAAGATGAACGTCTCAAAATTGATCAAAACCAACTTTGAGATGTAATTGAGATACAAATAAATGGGATTGTTATCGTCGACCTAAACTAGTCATTAAATCTGACTTCAATGACAAAAAGTCAACATTCCCAAGTTCATTCATAGCAAATGAATGATCTTGGGTATACATCCTACTATAAATGTGCTCAGCAGCGTAATGGAAGAATAAATGAGGAAGAATGATGGCCACACATCCTAGAACGCCGCATACCCCGGATACCGTGGGAACGGGATCACATCCCGGATATTGGTCATGCCCGTGACAAAGAGGATCAGTCGCTCGAAACCCAGTCCGTAACCGGCATGGGGCACGGTACCGAATTTGCGGGTATCCAGGTACCACTGCATCTCCTCTTCCGGAATATCCATCTCCGCCATCTTGGCGCGCAGGACATCATAACGTTCTTCCCGCTGTGAGCCACCAACGATCTCACCGATACCCGGGAAGAGAATGTCCATCGCAGCAACGGTGTTCTTGTCCTCGTTCAGGCGCATATAAAAGGCCTTGATCTTTGCCGGATAGTTGTAGAGGATGACGGGGCGCTCGAAGTGTTTTTCCACCAGGTACCGCTCGTGCTCACTCTGGAGGTCTGCACCCCATTCATCCAGGACGAACTGGAATTTTTTCTTCTTGTTGGGCTTGGAATTGCGCAGGATATCAAACGCCTCTGTATAGGTCACCCGGGCAAATTCATGGTCCAGGCAAAACTGCAGCTTTTCACGCAATGCCAGTGGAGAACGCTCCGCCTGGGGCTTGTTCTTTTCTTCCTCCAGCAGCCGCTGCTCCAGAAACTCCAGGTCATCCCCGCAGTGGTCCAGCACGTGTTTGACAATGTGCTTCAGCATGGACTCGGCCAGGTCCATATTATCGTCCAGGTCCGCAAAGGCGACCTCGGGCTCGATCATCCAGAATTCCGCCAGGTGGCGGGTCGTATTGGAATTTTCGGCGCGGAAGGTCGGACCGAAGGTGTAAACCTCACTCAGGGCCAGAGCACCGAGTTCCGCTTCCAGCTGACCGGAAACCGTCAGGTTGGTGGGCTTTGCAAAAAAGTCCTCCTTCCAGTTGACCTCACCCCCTTCATCCATGGGTGGAGAGGTGGGGTCCAGGGTGGTCACGCGAAACATTTCACCGGCTCCTTCGGCATCCGACCCGGTAATGATCGGACTGTGGAGATAGACAAACCCGCGACGGTGAAAGAATTCATGAATGGCCCAGGCCACATGATGACGGATCCGGAAAACGGATCCGAAGGTATTGGTCCGGAAACGCAGATGGGCGATCTCCCGCAGAAATTCCAGACTGTGCTTCTTGGGTTGCAACGGATAAACCTCCGGATCGCATTCACCATACACCTGGATGCTCGTCGCCTTCATTTCCAGGGTCTGCCCCTTGCCCATGGAAGCGACAATCTGGCCGGTACAGGAGATCCCTGCACCTGTCGTCAATTGCTTGAGCAGAGCAGGGTCAGTATTTTCGAAATCCACGACCACCTGCAAGGTCTGGTTTGTGGAACCGTCGTTGAGGGCAATGAATTGATTATTGCGAAAGGTGCGGATCCACCCCATCACAGTGGTGTCAAATCCGGTCTTTCCGTCTGCCAGCAAGGTGGCGATCTTGGTCCTTTTGGGCATCATATCCTTCGGTATACGTGAATTCGGGCGCAAAGTTAAGTGTTTGCGTGGTCCAATGCCTGTTTGACACCGGATCTTCCCTAAATCCAGGTTCACGGGTTCTGTTTGGTCCTGTTTTTGCACATATAAGAACTATGTCTAATGGCTTACCCCAAACTATAGCCATCCTGGGCGCCGGCAATCTCGGCCAGGCGATGGCCCAGGGCTGGCTCGATCGCGGCCAGTTGCCGGCGTCCCAATTGATCCTGACCCGACATCGGACCGGTCATCTTCGGTCCTTTGCCGAGCGAGGTGTCACCGTGACATCCGACAATACAGAGGCCGCAAGAAAGGCCACCATCCTGATCCTCGCTGTCAAGCCCTATAAGATCCGGGAAGTCATTGAAGGCATCCTGCCTGTCCTGGGCGAGCACCATGTGCTGGTCAGCGCAGCGACCGGCATTTCCATTGCCGAAATGCGCCAATGGGCGAATCAACATCCCCATGTCTTCAGGGCCATGCCCAATACAGCAGTGGCGATCGGCGAATCACTGACCTGCCTGGCAGGTGATCCGGGTGCCAATGGCCGCCTGGATCACGTTGAAGCCCTCTTCAACCAGGTCGGAAAATCGGTGCGCATCACAGAAGACCTGATGAATGCAGCCACCGTCCTGGGTGCTTGTGGGATCGCTTATGCCCTGCGATTCATTCGGGCCATGCAGCAGGGGGGTATCGAGATCGGTTTCGACTCGGAAACTGCAGCGTTGATCGCCAACCAGACGGTACGTGGAGCAGCCACCATCCTGCTGGAGGGACAAGCCCATCCGGAAGCCGAGATCGACAAGGTCACCACTCCCAAGGGCTGCACCATCGCCGGACTGAATGAAATGGAACACCAGGGGTTCAGTTCCTCCCTGATCAAGGGAATACTGACGTCCTACCAGAAGATCGAGTAGTTCATCTTCAACAATATTGGGCAGTCAAGCCCCCTATATGCTCGAACTCCGTCCATCTTGTGAACACTGCGGCAAAGATTTGCCACCTGACAGTACAGAAGCCATGATCTGCACATTTGAATGTACATTTTGTACTGACTGTGTGACAGATCTTCTCTTTGATGTCTGCCCGAATTGCAGTGGAAATTTCACTTCTCGCCCTATCCGGCCCAAAGCAGCCCTGGCCAGATACCCGGCCTCTGCAGATCATATTCGCAAACCGGTTGACAGGAATACGTTTGACAAAATACGCACAAGGTACAAGGCCGTTCCACCTGAACATCGGTGAAGGATTCCAACAGCCCGGCACTTCCTTTTCGTTTCACTACCACGTCTGCAACCCTGTTCCATCAGCCTGCCGAAAATCATACTGAAGAGACAACTCTTTTGGCATAGAAATCGTTGTTTTGTGACAGAATAAATGCGATATGAAGATCCTGATGGTCTGTTTGGGCAATATTTGCCGTTCTCCGCTTGCTGAAGGTATTTTCAGACAGCAGGTAAAACTTCGGGGGCTGGACTGGGAGGTGGATTCTGCCGGAACAGGAAGCTGGCACACGGGTGAAACACCCGACCCCCGATCTCTTCAGGTAGCCAGACGGCAGGGGTTGGATATATCCGATCAGCGCGCCCGTCAGATCCGGCCGGCAGATCTGGTCCACTTTGATTACATCTTCGCCATGGATCGATCCAACCAGCGTCATATCCTCGAATTGGCCAGGGATGAGGACCAGCGGTCCAGGGTTCACCTCTTTCTCGACTTTGCAGGGTCTGAGACCGGTTTGGATGTACCGGATCCATATTGGAATGACAATGGCTTTACAGAGGTCTATCACATGCTGGATCAAGCCAGTCATCACATTATTGACCGAATTCTGGACCAGTCTGTTTCCCTGGCTGCAGATCAGGATCTGTCTGACGCAACCCAGTAGTAACGGGGTGGTCAAGAATTATGTGGATTCCAGTATGCCTAATGTTCGGTCTCTGCTATTTTCTGCATGATCACTTCCCGCATCTCTGGCCAGAAATGATTGACATAGGTCATGGCATTTTCCAATGATCTCGGATAATCATTGATCGGCTCCCACAGCAGGTCGGCCGGAATATTCTGCGGACCCAGCACCTTGTACCGTTCCTTCGCATATTGCAGGACTTCCTGATCGTCAAAATAGAAGAACGCTTCTCTCGCACTGTGCGCTTCCGGACGTTTGTTAAATTCCCGATGTCGCATGAAATACATCTTCTCATCCCGGAGAAATATATCATTCCATATTTCCCTGGCAGGATCAAAATACCGATAGCTTACATTGATCGGCTTGCCATCCAGGAAACTGACCATTGCTGAATCGACAGGTGCATTTTCAAAATAGTAGGTTGTTGTCTGTGCGGTCCGATCTCCATACATATGTTCCTTGGCAAGGCCGACCAGTGAATCAATGTGCTGGATAAATACGGTATCCTTTCGGAGCCAGACTTCTGGAGGGGTCTCTACCGGCTTTTCCTCCACAACAGCAGGAGGTGCCTTCTCTTCCTGACATGACTGGCCCAGGAACAGCATTCCAGCAACAAATAACATCGATGAAATAACATGACAGTGACGAGCTGTCAATCTATACCGTATACCCATGGTTCAAATGTGCTTTTATGCGATTACCATCCCACAAATTTCATACCTGTTGAGGAATACGGCCAAAGGTAAAGAAACCTGTTCAGGGACAGATGTTGCACTCTGCAGGATATGATCGAAACCATCCTGAGAACTGATGAGGATCACTTGACCCCAGTCCGCTTCCCTCTACATTGCGCCCGCTCTGATAAAAGGAGAATTGCCAATGAAAAGTCGAAGTTCCTGGGCTGAGCCCTACAAGATCAAAATGGTGGAATTGCTGAAAATGACCACCCTGAGCCAACGGAAAAAAGCAATCCGGGAGGCCGGCTACAACACCTTCCTCCTCCGGTCAGAAGATGTATACATCGATCTGCTGACCGATTCCGGGACATCCGCCATGAGCGATGTACAATGGGCTGGAATGATGCGCGGGGATGAAGCATATGCGGGCAGTCGTAATTATTACAATCTGGAAAAAGCGGTCAGGGAAGTGTACGGGTACACCTATTTAGTCCCGACACATCAGGGCCGAGGTGCCGAACATCTGATCTCCTCCATTCTCATAAAAAAAGGGGACATCATCCCGGGGAACATGTACTTCACGACTACCCGTCTCCATCAGGAGCTGGCCGGTGGAACTTTCCGGGACATCATCATCGATGACGCTCACGATGCCGAGAGTGAACATCCATTCAAGGGAAATGTGGACCTGGGCAAGCTGGAAGCGCTGATCGACCAATATGGCTCGGAAAAGATCCCCTACGTATGCATTGCCACCACGGTCAATATGGCCGGTGGCCAACCGATCTCGATGAGCAATCTCCGCGCTGTCCGGGAGTTGACTGCCAAGCACGGGATCCGCATCATCCATGACATGACTCGGGTCGCTGAAAATGCCTATTTCATCCAACAGCGGGAACCGGAATTCAAACGGAAAAGCATTGCCCGCATCGTGCGGGAGATCTGTGATCTGACAGACGGCGCGACCATGAGCGCCAAAAAAGATGCCCTGGTCAATATTGGTGGCTTCCTCGCCCTCAATGACCAGGAGACCTTTGAGGAAGCCCGGAATCTGGTCGTCGTTTATGAGGGCCTCCACACCTATGGTGGACTGGCCGGCCGGGACATGGAAGCGATGGCCATCGGTATCCGGGAATCAGTGGATCAAAATCACATGCATGCCCGGGTCGGCCAGGTGGAATACCTCGGTCAGCGACTGCAGGCAGCCGGTATTCCCATCGTCCTGCCGATCGGGTCACATGGTGTCTTCCTGGATGCCAGGAAGATCCTGCCCCACATTCCTCAGGAACAGTATCCCGCTCAAACCCTGGCAGCTGAACTCTACATAGATGCCGGTATCCGGGCCATGGAGCGAGGTGTCGTCTCGGCTGGACGAGATGCGAAAACCGGGAAGGAACGCTTTCCCAAACTGGAACTGGTCCGATTGACCATCCCCAGACGGGTATATACCCAGGCCCATATGGATGTGATCGCCGAATCGGTCATGAGAGTCTACGATCGTCGGTCAAAGATCAAAGGCATGGAGATGGTCTATGAACCCAACTACCTGCGTTTCTTTCAAGCCCGGTTTAAACCACTCTGATCTCCTACACAGTACATACAGTTGCGATCAGAGGCCTGGAAAGCGGGTCCGTCAGGGTTGGGTCTGCCGGACAAGTACCTTGTCGATCCGGGCACGGTCCATGTCTACAACTTCCATGTCAAAGGTGTGCCAGTGGATGACCTGCCCGGGCTCGGGAACATGTTTTAACTCGTGGAGGATCAACCCCCCGATCGTATTGAATGGCAGATCCGCCACCATCTCGTCGAGGTCAAAACGGCGGAAAAATTCCGCCAGGGGGTATTGCCCGTCCACCAGCCAGGAACCATCCTCCCGTTCAACAAACCCGTATGCTTCCTCATCAAACTCGCCCGTGTCACCGACCAGGGCGGCGAGTAGATCATTGATGGTCACTAAGCCCTCTACCTGACCGAATTCATCGATGATGATCCCGTAGATCACCTTGGTCTCCCGAAATCGCTGCAGGGTCTCATAGGCGGTCATTAACTCGGAGAGATACGGCACCGGATGGAGATGGTCCTTCAATTGGAATCCGGGTTGATGCAGCTTGCCAAACAGGTCCTTCAGGCCTACCACACCGATCAATTCATTCGGATTGCCCTCGTGTACAGGGTAGATGGTATGCAAATCCCTGCTGACCACTTTACTGATCTCCTCCGGGGACATCTGCAGGGAAAGGAAGACCATATCATTCCGGTGGGTCATCAGGGAGGCCACCTTGCGATCGCCCATGCTGAAGACCCGTTCGACCAGCTCCTGTTCAATCTCCTGGACATCCCCGCCCAGGGTCGCCTCATGGAGGATGGATTTGATCTCTTCCTCAGTGACCTGGCTGTCCGGTGAAGATCGAAACGGAAGGACGGCCAGGAGCGCATCACTGGTTCGGGTGAGCAACCACACGAATGGGGAGGTCAGCCGGGCGACCCATTGCATTGGCAGCGCCACCATTCGAGCGATCCATTCCGGACTACTCAACCCGATCCGTTTCGGGACCAGCTCGCCCAATACAAGGGAGAAAAAGGTCATGATCACCACGACGATCAGGACCGCCAGTGAGTGAGCATAAGGTGCCAGCAGGGCGATCCCCTCCAGTTTTATTTCCAGGTCGCTGGTGATATGCTCTCCCGAATAGATCCCCATGAGAATGCCGATCAGGGTGATGCCGATCTGGACCGTAGAGAGAAACCGGTTGGGATTTTCAGCCGTGCGCAGGGCGATCCGGGCTTTCCGGTCTCCGCGTTTGGCACTCGATTCCAATCGACTTTTTCGGGCAGAGACGATCGCAATTTCGCTCATGGAAAAAAAGCCATTGAGCAAAATCAGAAGGAAGAGCAGAAAGAAGACCATATCCTGACCAGGTTGATACAAAGATGAGAATGATGCAGCAAATGACCCAGGACAATCTGATTATCCTCCGAAATGGAGGGTTCCCAATGGCACTGCGACAAGTCTGGGGGGCAAAGTGCAAATATGACGAATTCGCTTCTGTCCTCGTCCTCGCGCCTCTCAGATCCACGTCTGATCACCGATAGCAAAACTTCCACAAACGGAAAAAAAGATTTCCACCAGCTGTGGATAAAAACACCTGATAAAATGTCATCATGTCTTGGCTCCCTCCCTCAGAATTTGGACCTTCACCAGTCCAAAAACGGCCGCTTTTCTCCGGTCATTTTTCGTACCGAAAAACCCAATCGAATGCCTTCTACGAAGACAACTGCTCGCGTCGTGAGCCGCCCCTCCTATCTCCGCCCTGAAGTTCTTCATGCAGCCACTGAATACTTTGGTGGCGATGAACTTGCCGCTACTGTCTGGCTGAACAAATATGCACTGAAAGACTCCGAAGGCAACCTCTATGAACGCACACCGGATGAGATGCATCGCCGGATCGCTCGCGAACTGGCACGAATTGAGGAAAAATATCCCAATCCGGTCTCAGAAGAGCGGATCTATGAATCCCTTGCTGGATTCAAGCACCTCATCCCCCAGGGTAGCCCGATGGCGGGCATCGGCAATCCCTTCCAGGTAGCGTCCCTGTCCAACTGCTTTGTGATCGGCACAGGCGCCGACTCTTACGGTGGCATCATGAAGGGAGACGAAGAGCTGGTTCAATTGATGAAGCGCCGGGGTGGTGTCGGTATCGACCTGACCCATATCCGTCCGGAAGGCTCCGCTGTCCTGAACAGCGCCCTTTCCAGCACAGGTATTGTTCCTTTTATGGAGCGTTATTCAAATTCTACACGTGAGGTCGCCCAGGATGGCCGAAGAGGTGCCCTCATGCTCACCGTATCCAGCCGTCATCCCGATGTTGAAAAATTCATTGACGCCAAGCTGGAAATGGGCAAGGTGACCGGCGCCAATATTTCTGTTCGCGTAGACAATGGCCTCCTGGAGGCCGCTCGCACCGGAAAGCCCTATCAGTTGCGATTCCCGGTAGACGCCGACAACCCGAAAATCGCCCGGGACGCCGATGCCGGTGCCATCTGGAAGAAGATCATCCATAATGCCTGGAAATCAGCAGAACCGGGTGTCCTGTTCTGGGACACGGTGATCAAGGAATCGGTTCCGGATTGCTATGCAGACAAAGGTTTCAAAACCATCTCCACCAATCCATGTGGGGAGATCCCCCTGTGTCCGTATGACTCCTGTCGCCTCCTGGCCATCAACCTCTATGGTTATGTGGTGGACCCCTTCACGGAGACCGCCTATTTTGACTTTGAAAAATTCCGTACCGATGTGCGCCTTGCCCAGCGATTGATGGATGATATCATCGATCTGGAACTGGAACACATCGATCGCATTCTCGCCAAGATCGATGCCGATCCGGAGCCCGCACATGTCAAGCGCAACGAGCGCGAACTCTGGGAGAAGATCCAGCATACCTGTTTGCAGGGACGCCGCACGGGACTGGGCATTACCGCAGAAGGAGACATGCTCGCTGCACTGGGCTTGCAATATGGCGGCGACGAAGGCATCGCCTTTGCGGTCAAGGTCCAGCAGACCCTGGCACTGGAAGCCTACCGGTCTTCCGTCATCCTCGCAGGCGAACGCGGTTCCTTCCCCGTTTATGAAACCGAACGGGAACTCAAGAATCCCTTTATCCAGCGGATCCGCGAAGCCGATCCCGACTTGTACGAAGAGATGTCCCGGGTCGGACGTCGAAATCTGGCACTCCTGACGATCGCTCCGACCGGAACGACCAGCCTCCTCAGTCAGACCAGCTCCGGCATCGAACCCGCCTTTTTGATCAATTATACACGCCGTCGGAAAGTCAACCCTCAGGACAAGGACGCCCGGGTGTCCTTCATCGATGAGGTCGGTGATCACTGGGAAGAATACCAGGTTTTCCATCACCATTTCATCACCTGGCTCAAAGCCAAAGGCTATGATACCGAAAAGGTGACCCGAATGACCACTGAAGAACTAGCCCCGATCATCGCCGAGTCGCCCTTCCACGGCGCCACCGCAAACGACGTTGACTGGGTCCAGAAGGTGAAGATGCAGGGCGCTATCCAGAAGTGGGTCGACCACTCCATCAGCGTCACTGTCAACGTACCCTCCGAAACCACTGAAGAGATGGTCAATCAGATCTATCTCGCTGCCTGGGAAAACGGGTGCAAAGGTTGTACGATCTATCGGGATGGATCCCGTTCCGGGGTTCTGGTCTCTGATTCATCTTCCAGCGAGAAGTCCGCACCGGCGTTCCGCGAAACCATGCCTCCCAAGCGTCCCGATCGCCTGGATGCGGCCGTTGTCCGCTTTAAAAACAGCAGTGAGAACTGGATCGCCGTGATCGGTCTCGTGGATGGACGGCCCTATGAGGTCTTTACCGGAAAAGCAGAAGACACCTTTCGACTGCCGGAATATGTCCACAGCGGATTTGTCATCAAGCAGAAGGACGAGGAAGGTAATAACCGTTATGACTTCCAATTCCTGGATCGCGAAGGGTATCGCATTACGATCGAAGGCCTGTCCCGATCCTTCAACAAGGAATACTGGAACTATGCCAAGCTGATCTCGGGCATCCTGCGTCATGGCATGCCCCTCAATTATGTGGTCGACCTGATCGAAGGCCTGAATGTCCCTGAAGATTATATCAACACCTGGAAGAACGGGGTGATCCGGGCGCTCAAGCAGTTCATCCCGGACGGTACCACCGCCGCAACCAGCCACTGTGAATCCTGTGGTGACAAGGAAGGCCTGGTCTACAAGGAAGGATGCCTGATCTGCAGGAGCTGCGGCTACTCGGAGTGTGGGTAAAGGAAGTTAAGGAGTTAAGGAGTTAAGGAGAAAGCCCTGGATGGAAGATCGACTTCCGTTCAGGGCTTTTTAAGTGTTGCTTTTTCGCTGTTCTGACTGCTAATAGCTTTCACCTGTTTGATTTTCCTGAAACCGCAAGAGAAGGCCCACCACCTGGAGTCCCTTTTCCGGCTTCAACAGGGTTCATTCCCGAAGTGTCGCCCGACCGTGACATATGCACAGACCAGTGGATACCTGCAACCAAAAAAGAAAAGAGGGCCCCGGAATCCGGAGCCCTCTTTGGCTTTTATCAGTCGAGTGGCTTATTCCGCTGCTGGAGCTGCTTCTTCAGCGGTTGGGGCGGCCTTCGGGGTATGGCTCACAGCGATATCCCGGATACAGGCCCACTTTCCATCGGCATTTTTCTTGAAGATGGAGAAATAGGTTCCATTGTCCGCAACAGAACCATCTGGGGCCGTCTCTGTCCATGAACCGATCTCCGTGATGTGATCATCACCCACATACAATTCAAGAACTTTGAATGACGGGGTATTTCCGGAGGTGTCCTTGGCCATGCGCTCTGCCAGTGAATTACGGATCGCTTCCTTGCCCACTGAAGGTGCGCGATTGGCACCGTAGCTCGTCACATCGTCAGCATAGTATGCCACGATGCCGTCAGCATCTTTGGCGATCTCTGCCGTCATATAGGCATCTTCCATCGCCTGGATCTCGGCAGTAAGGGCATCCATATCCACAGCGGGCTCTACAGGAGCCTGGTTGCATGCGGTCAGACCCATGACGGCCAGGGCGATAATCATCAAGAAAGGGTTTCTCATAATGGAGTTGGTTTAGAGGTGGTATTGAAGGTTATCAAGAGGTCGATCCGTGATGGAACTCTTGATATCAAGAATATCCCATCCCCTGAGGATGCCTCCTGTTTGTGATCATCAGGGCCTCAAAAGTAGTGAACTCCCCGAATAATCACCTAATGAAATTTTCGACTCGGCCCACTTTGCCAAAAAAACCACCACCAGCCATCCATACATCCACGTATAAATTGCCATAGTCATCATTTTAGGATATCCTTAACAGATTCGTCAGGCAGGTCGTCCCGCTGGATGAACACAGGTATGGATTCGATGAACGGATCCTTCGTGTGGCCCGGTAAGGCTGGAAATGATCGGTCAGAAACAGGCTGTGAATCATTTCTCACCGCCGGTGGTCTTACCTGTATACGGAAAGCGAAGGCGACCAGATGATCTATGGATCAACATCGTCATCGAATTATTCACCGCACAACCTTCACATCATGAAACGCACCATTCTCATCCTGTTGTCCCTTTGCGTCAGCACATTGACCGTCGTTGGTCAGGACGGGTATTTGGCCAGTATTCCTGTGAAGGCCGGCCACCATCTGTCTGCACAATATCCAGACGCTGACGTGCTGGACTGGGTCCAGTTATCACCTTCCTGTATCAAAGCCATTTTTATTGACGATCCGAAGTCCAGACTTGAAAGTGAAGCCTTCTACAGCATACAGGGCGAATGGCTGGAATCTCATCTAGCCCTACAACCAGGTGAAACCCCGGAGTCCATTCTTACCACGATCCGGTCCATCTATCCGGATTACGCTTCCATCACTACAAAGCTGGTGCAGTCCCCGGCAAAGATTCGCCGATATGAGGTGACGGTCCGGCAATCGCAAACATCCTACGCAGTGATCAGCGTCTACCCAAACGGACAGGTCGCCAGCGACATGGCTACACGCTAATTCATTCGGGCCAACTACCCAACACGATGAAAACACCCTTCACGTCACTTGAACCGGTCGGCCCAGTGAAATCCCTCTCGATGCCTCCAGAAATGGGGGCATCGCTGTGTCCGCCTTACCCGTCTTCCAGCTGGCCAATGAGGTAAATCGGCTATCTTCAGGACACTGAACCTCACGCCTTTACCTGAAATGGCTTCTCCCGACCCCAACACACTCTACCCGATAGAGGGGCTCAACACCCTCTGTTTCTTGAAGAACCTGGTGGATCACCCCCAGATCCAGATCGGGGAGTACACCTATTATCACGATTTTGAGAACGTGTCAAACTTTGAGCAAAATGTCCGATATCTCTTCGAGCACACCGGCGACCGGTTGATCATCGGGAAATTCGGTATGATCGCCTCCGGGGCCACCTTCATCATGAATGGCGCCAACCACCTGACAGAAGCCGTATCCGCCTATCCCTTTGCCATTTTTGGCGCTGACTGGGACAAGGCCATGGACCAGAGAGCATATCCCTCAAAGGGCGATATTCGTATCGGGCATGACGTCTGGATCGGCTATCAGGCGACCATCATGGCCGGCGTCACTATTGGACATGGGGCGATCATCGGGACAAATGCCACCGTCACTCGGGATGTTCCACCCTATACCATCGTCGCCGGCAATCCGGCCCGACCCATCCGCAAGCGTTTTTCCGAGGAACAGATCCGAAAGCTTCTGGATCTGGCCTGGTGGGATTGGCCCATTGACAAGATCACCGCAAATGTCCAAAAGCTGACTGGCTCGGATATCGACGCACTGGAACTCGGGTAACCGATACGAGATCCCAGTCTAAACACCAGATGGGATCCGTTCGAGAAGAATGGTGCCGGATCGAAGGCATCTGGTCATCATTAAGACATGATTAACGAATTCGGTACACGGTCCCCGATCATCGATTACCCTCTTGAATTATTCGATGAAAATACATGTTCGCATGGCTGGCGGGAGTATTTTGTGGCTTGGAAATGACAGTTATCGAATCACCCGGGAAGATGAAGTGTCTTCTCTATACAGGCAGCTGATCAACACGTAAACGAACGAGTGGATCACCGACCCCGACCACCATTCTTCACCTGATAACCTTCACATCATGAAAGCTAAAATCATTTTATTCTGCCTTTTACTAGGGGGTACATTTACCCTGACCGCACAAACGAATGTCCTGGATGAAGTACCGGTCAAGGCAAGGGAGTTCTTGAAAATGAAATTCCCGGAAGCCACGGATGCAGCCTGGGCCAGAATTGAGAATGACCGGTTTCGGGCCCGCTTCAGAAAGCAGACCTCTGAGTTGGAACAGCATGCCGCCATCTTTACGGCCGAGGGAGACTGGTTGGAAACCCTCAGCCCGATCGACATTTCCCTGTTGCCGGAGGATGTCGTTCCCTCAGCCACAGCAACTCACAGGGGTTACGACGTGGCCAGAGCATATATCGTCGACAATGGTGGTGCCGTCCATCTCTTCGAACTGAAAATGCGCAAAAAAGGCACTGAAAACCTGACCGTCCGCCTCAATGCGAATGGCCAGGTGGTGACCCGGGTCCCCGTGCGGAAATAAGAATTTCAGATCGGCTTCAGATCACTATGGAAACACCCGCCATGACGAGGTTTGAGCATCGTTCTCATTCTTATGGCCAATGCCCCCGAAATCGGGGGCATTGTGCGTTGTGGGCCAAAGGTTTTCTATGATCCCCAGAATGACGAACTTTAAGCTCTCACCATCCTGATCCCCCTTGAACGACACCCTCCTCATTTTACTTTGGCTCACGTTTGCCGCCTCCATGATCAGCCTGATCGTCACCTTGCTGCGGAGAGGCCCCGACATCGAATCACTGACATCCCGTATTCGGGAAGAACTCCTCCAATCCCAAAGCCAGGGAGCGGAACAGATTCGGTCCGAGTTCAGGATCAGTCGCGAGGAGCATGCTCGAATGCAACATGAAAACCGTGAGACGACTGCTTCTCAGTTCAATTCATTCGGTGAACATCAATCCCAATTACTTCAGGCGTTCCAAACACAATTGAACGCCTTTATGGACAGCAGCCAGAAACGCGGCCATGAACTCCAGGAATCCCTGACCAAATCGCTGACCGACATCCGCTTCGAAGTGACGCGACAGCTGGAAACCCTGCAAAAGGACAATCATGCCCAACTGGAAAGAATGCGGGAGACCGTAGATGAAAAGCTGCACAAAACCCTGGAAGAACGGCTGGGCCAATCCTTTAAAACTGTCAGTGAACACCTGGAAAAGGTGCAGTTGGGGCTGGGGGAGATGCAAACCCTGGCCACAGGTGTCGGCGACCTCAAACGCGTGCTTTCCAACGTTAAGACACGAGGCGTGATGGGCGAGATCCAACTGGGAAATATTCTGGAGCAACTCCTCTCTCCGGATCAATATGGCCTCAACGTAGCCACCATCCCCAACAGTGCCAACCACGTCGAATTTGCTGTGAAGTTTCCGGGCAAAGACAAAAGCAGTGACCCCGTCTGGCTTCCGATCGATTCCAAATTCCCGATGGACCGGTACGAACAGGTACTGGCCGCTTATGAGGATGGAAGGAGTGAATTGATTGATGCCGCTCACAAGGAATTGCTGCGAACCGTCAAGAACATGGCCAGGGATATCCGGGAGAAGTACATTTCACCCCCTCACACCACGGATTTTGGCGTGCTCTTCCTGCCCATCGAAGGGCTCTATGCCGAAGTGGTCCGTCATCCCGGTCTGATGGAGGAACTCCAGCGCGATCAGCGAATACTCATTGCCGGACCTACCAATCTGGCCGCATTCCTCAATGCCCTGCAAATGGGCTTCAGGTCCATAGCCATCGAGCAACGGAGCAGTGAAGTGTGGAAGACCCTCGGTGCTGTCAAGACCGAATTTGGTAAATTCGGGAAAGTCCTGGAGCTTACCCGGAAGAAACTGCAGGAAGCGACGAGCGTGATCGACAAGGCCGATGTGCGTACCCGGGCGATCGAGCGAAAACTGCGCGATGTCGAAGAATTACCCTCCGGAGAGGCACCTTCTCCCCTGGCAGATGGACTGGATCTGGAAGATCTGGTAGGAGGAGATGGGATCTGATCTCTGGACTGATCCGAAAAGGACCACAACAAAGACTCCCACGAAAACGCAACCCTTCACCCCCAGAAGGAGTGAATCCTTACCAGATCAGGCCAAATACTCATTTGTGCAGGTTCGTCACACATTCTTCATTGTCCCCCGCAATACGATTCTGTAACTTGGTGAGGACAACCACCATTCGGAGATCAATCACCGGTCAGAGAGTATCCAGGTGTGAATATGTGTATAAGGGAAAACAGAACATCTTGCCTGAAAAACAGTCCGGGTCTCCAGACAAAGGACTTCATCATACTGGTCCTGCTTGTCATACTGGTAACCGCTCGTCTGGCCGCTCAACCCTGGACCCAATTTCATTTTGAACAATACACTGAAGCGGATGGACTACTCAGTAATCAAGTCAATCTGACCATCCAGGATCACCAGGGTTTTTTATGGGCCGGAACATCCAAAGGACTTTGCAAATTTGATGGAACGACCTGGACATCCTATGCGGCCGTTCCCAAAATTTCCAAATCCATTACGAGTACCAGTGTCATCAGTATTTATCCTGATAAACAGAACAGGATCTGGTTTGGCACAAAAGGTTCCGGCGTCAATGTCCTGAACAAACTGACAGGAGAATTAAAGAATTACAACTTTTCCGCTCAGGATTCCAGCTCAATTTCAGGAACAATAGTAACTGGAATCTTTGAAGATAGCGCTGGCCGAATTTGGGTCTGCGCAAATGGACTCAATCTGTTTGATGAACGATCAGAATCTTTCAAACGCATCGAACCAGATATGCCCACCCACCTGAATTCGAAAACACGGGGGTGGGCCATGACACTCCGGTTTATCCAATTTGATCCCACGAATAAAGATATAGTCTGGCTCTTTTCCAGTTTTGGCCTCCTGAAACTGAATACCAAAACCTTTTCGAACGTCTCCTATTTTCCACACCAACAAGAACATGCCACTCGAATGGCCATCATGGCCGGGAAAACGATCTGGATGACGAACTATGGTATTGGATTATACGCGTTTGACCTGATATCTGAAAAATTCACTCTCTACCACTGTGATCCAGACAAGCTCAACCCCCTGGGGTGCCAATCAGCTGCCTCCATCATCGAACTGGATGAGCGCTATTTACTTATTTCTGGATTCACCGATCTGCTATATCTATTTGATCGCCAAAAAAATAAATTCCAGAAAAAAGATCAAACATGGCCCATTTTGGAATATATTGATCCAGAGGGCATCTTCATGAAGGATAACGAAGGGCATCTGTGGATATCCACATATGGATCGGGCATCTATGTACAGCAAAAACAATTTGGCCAGTTTATAAAGCATCACATCCCAGGCAATACCCAGGATATTCTCCAGTACAGGAATCGAATCTATGCATGTACAGCAGAAGGTAAATTATGGGCCATTGATCCGGTGACTAACCAACCTGTTCGATCATTTACCCTGACAAATTTCTCAGGGCAAACTACATACCCGATCAAATTACATGTGGATCACCAGAACCGACTTTGGATTCTGAGTCGTCGCGCACTTCACTCCCTCTCTGACGATGAACAGCACATTATCTCCTGGAATTCCGAATTTTTCGAAAAAGACGGTGCGAACTATAATTACTTCTGGGATCTGACCTCCGATCCAGTCTCCGGCAGGATCTGGTTAGCCACTCAGTCCAGTGGATTGTTCGGCTATCATCCCGAACAAAATGAAATATATACGTTTAGTAAGGATAAAACCAGTCGAAACCACATTAAAAACGACTATTCCATCGGTTCACTCTTTAGAGATAATAATAATTTCATCTGGGGATTTAATGGTAGCGGTTTCTTTAAAGTTGATCCACCCTCTGGCATTGTGTTCAATTCACCTTCCCCGGTCATTTCTTCCATAGATCAAAAGTCTTTTTTTGGAATCAGCTTTGTATGTAGTGATACAGCCTCAAACTTATGGGTTTGTGCCGGGCAGGGCCGAATTGGAAAAATAAAAGACAGACAGGATCTCACACAACCCGTGGAAGAAATAGAATATCATCCTGCCATCCTGAACGACCGAGCGAATGATATGGTCGCAGACAATCAGGGCAATATTTGGACGTGTTCTCTTTATGGCCTCTTCAGATTCAATATAGCAACACGGCAGGCGACCCACTTTGGGACACAGTTCGGACTCGGAGAGATCACAGGGCTTACAGTCAATAAGCAGGGCGAAATTCTTGCAGCAACTGAAGGCGGATTCTATCGATTTGATCCGGAGAAAATAGTTCCAATTGATCGCACGCCCCACCCGATCATTGAAACTTTCCGCGTCTTTGACACCCCCTATGCCATTCCTGAAGATGTTTCGCCGAGCATCACTCTCTCATACCAACAAAATTTCTTTTCATTTGACTTCAGTGCCATTGACTTTACAGGTAAATCGAAAAAGGAATTTGCCTATATACTGGAAGGCATCAATGATGACTGGATCCTTGCCGGCGACCGGCGCTATGCCGCCTTTACAAATATTCGAGGCGGCACCTATTCATTCAAAGTCAAAGCCCGAAATGAATATGGTCCCTGGAGTGACCCCATCACGTTGAGCATTACCATTGTCCCTCCCTATTGGGAAAGACCCTGGTTCTGGGCCCTCATTTCAATTTCAATCCTCACCATGGCCTATCTTGGATATTCTTACCGAATCGCCCAGATTAAAAAGGAAGAACAACTGAAATTTGCTTTTTCAAAACAACTGGCTGAGGTGGAGATGAGAGCCCTCAGGGCACAGATGAACCCTCACTTTCTGTTCAACTCTCTCAATGCAATCAAGTATTATGTGCTCAAGCGAAGCAAAGAAAAAGCAGCTGAATACCTGACTGACTTTGCCCGGTTGATTCGCCTGGTACTCAATAACTCTTCTCAATCCATTATCAGCCTGGATAAAGAACTGGAGGCCCTTGAACTCTATATTCGAATCGAACGTCTGCGCTTCGACGAGAAGTTTGACTACAACCTGTTTATAGATCCAGCACTTGACACCCCTTCCATATCTATACCTCCCTTACTGATTCAACCGTTCGTCGAAAATGCCATTTGGCATGGCTTAATGCACAAAACAGATCAGCTGGGACTGCTGCGCATCGCTATCGTCAAGATTCCCGGCGGCATAGAATACACTATTGAAGATAACGGCATCGGACGCAAACGGGCAGCCGAGGTCAAAAGCAAGTCTGCCCAACAACAGAAATCATTTGGTCTGAACATCACCAAAGATCGGATGGCCATGAGCAAGGTGTTAAACAACATGGATATTACCACAGATATTCATGACCTGTATGATGAGGAGGGGCAACCTTCAGGCACAAAAATCGTAGTTCGCATGTTCACAAATGACCTCACCCAACCGATCGAAAACTGCTAAAAGTAGAATATGAAAAAGCTTCGCGTTCTCCTGGTCGATGATGAGATGTTCTGCCTGGAAACTTTAAAATGGGAATTAGAACAACATTGCCCGGAAGTGGAAATACTGGCCTTGTGCCAAAGTGGAGCGGATGCAATACAGGCCATTCAGACACATCAGCCTGACGCTGTTTTCCTCGATATTGAAATGCCGTATATGAACGCATTTGAAATGCTTCAGGAATTGGAAAGCATTCATTTTTCCATCGTATTTACAACCGCCTATGATCAGTTTGCCATCCATGCGATTAAAGTAAACGCTCTCGACTATCTACTCAAACCGATAGGCAGTGATGAATTGAAGGCAGCAGTACAAAAAATAAAGAATCATCACCAAACCAATGTTTCCGGCAACAACCTTCGCAGCCTGATGGAACACCTGCTTGCCAACCAGCATGAAGTGCAAAAAATTGCCTTGCCGACCATGCAGGGACTGGAACTGGTTCGGATCGACCAGATCGTATTCGTTGAAGCAGATAGCAATTACACCCACTTTCACTTACTCTCTGGAAGTAAGATCCTGATATCCAAGACTCTGAAACAAATTGAAGAAACATTGAAGGAACACGATTGCTTCATTCGAACGCATCAATCCTACCTGGTCAATACCCGACTGATAGACCGGTACCATAGAGGATCAGGTGGTAGCCTGGACATGGCCAATGGTGTACAGGTACCTGTCTCCCAAAGCCGGAAGGATGAACTGTTGATGCGATTGAAAAACGAATAATCCAAGCTACGTAGCCTGGTCATCCGGGTCCAAGGACCGGAAGGTTTATTTTATTCCGCTAACGGATAACCTCCATTCGGACAATAGGTCCTACCACATTACAGGACCCCAATTTATTACAAATACCGTCTCAAAGGATCCGTTCGCCCGGGTGATGACCCCAGGCTTTCAGCCTGCTTCCTGCCGATTCCTGTACGCATGTACATTTCTCGAGCAGTCCTCAAGGGAATATACAACTGGTCATCCCCTGCTCATTCATCGCAACTTTAGCCTTACACGATTGAATGAGTATCGTGTCGACTCCCGGGCAACCCTGATCGATCCACAGGGATAAGACCAGAGATTGATTAATCCGAATTCAATTACTCACTCAATTGTCGTATTGACACATTGGAATGACCCGAATACTCATTGTTCAAAAAAGAGGAAAAGAGTGGGAATATATTTGAAATACAAATGCAAATCATTCCAATCAGATCATTAAAATTCAAACCCATGAGACCCATTTTACTCCTCATGTTTTTCGCAATTCCCTTCTTTCTCCAGGCCCAACAGGGAACCATCCCAGCAGGTGGAGAAATCCAATCCACATCAGGAGAGATCAGTTATTCAGTTGGACAATTGAGTAATGCTTCAATGCATTCTCCCTCTGGAAGCGCACATGAAGGCATCCAACAACCCTATGAAATTGTCGTGACGCATACGACGGACCAGGGTGATCGTTTGGGCATTCAAGTCACCGCTTTTCCGAATCCGGTAGCTGACCAACTGCAGCTCATCCTCAATCAGCATCCCCCTGAAAACTGCCTGGTCCGCTGCACAAATATTTCAGGCTTGACCGTCTTCGTCAAGGACGTCAACCAGATGCAGACCGCTCTAGCCATGCATGAACTTGTACCTGGCCAATATTTCCTCAGTGTGTTTGCCTCAGGCACACTTCTTTCTTCCATCACGATTATCAAACAATAAAGATCATGAAACAGATATTGACTCTTTTAAGCATCCTCTTTCTGATGGGTCAGATGGTCCTGGCTCAGGCACCTGCTCGCATGAATTACCAGGCCGTCATTCGTGATGCTTCTGAAAAACTCGTCACGAATACTGCCATCGGCGTCCGGATCCAGATCCGTCAATCGACCTCAACGGGTACGATCATCTACAGTGAAAACCATGTCGTCAATACAAACCAGAATGGATTGATCACACTGGTAATTGGCACAGGTCAGGTCAATGTGGGCACGTTCAGCTCCATTGACTGGTCTCAAGGCCCCTATTATATTCAAACCGAATCCGACCTGAATGGCGGAACGAATTATACCATCTCCGGGACCAGCGAATTGCTCAGTGTTCCCTTTGCCCTCTATGCGGCCAATGGAGGCGTGGCTGGCCCACAAGGACCACCTGGTGTGCAGGGACCACAAGGGCCCCAGGGGCCTCAAGGACCACAGGGCCCCCAGGGCGTTAAGGGAAATGATGGAGCCGGAGTCAAGATCATCGGATCCGTCAATACCCAGAATGATCTCAA
>JAUIEA010000251.1 GCA_030429045.1 Bacteroidia bacterium
CCAGCACCCACAGATCAAAGTCCTGTTTACTCTCGCCATAGGGGTTGAGCGGCTTCAATTTGGAGACAATCCCATGATCATCGTCATATCCGAATGCGCCATCTCCATAGGTAGCAGCACTGGAGGCATAGACCAGCGGGATCTGATGGCGGGTGCAGATCTCCCAGATCCGCTTAGAATAATTGAGGTTCAGTTCATCAAAAACAGCGACATCCTGTTCTGCCGTGTCTGTTCGCGCACCGAGGTGAACGACCATGTCGATCATGGTGGGCACCTGCTGGAACCAATGCAGGAAAATATCCCTGTGGATCCATTCCCGGACATCCTTCCCTTCCAGATTGGCATCCTTGTAGTCCTTGTAAAAGTCATCCACCACCACAACATCCCGTCTGTGCCCCAGCTCGTTCAGTCGGGCGACCAGACAACTACCAATAAAACCGGCGGCTCCAGTAACAATGATCATAACGGGTCATTCAGGGTGCAACCCCAAAGGTAGGCATTCTTCGGAGGGAGGGGAAAGTCAAGTTATCACCCCCAAAACACCATCGATTCAAAGTGATGGTGTATTTTTAGTGCCATCTGTTAAGGCAATCCCTATCTCTATGCGCAATATCCCCAGACTCAGGCCGCTCATCCTATCTCTTTTGGTGATCTTTTCCACGGCCACCGTACAGGCTCAGCATGATGGTGTGAACTGTGGCACAGACCAGCATCATGCCTGGATGATGGAACATGATCCGGCATACAAGGCGGCTGTGGCGGCCAATGAAGCGGAATATCAGCGGTTCCTCCAATCCCCGATGATGCAACGCCTACGATCTACGGGATGTGAGGGCGAAGCTTTACGCGTGCCCATCGTGTTCCATGTCATGCACCCGGGATCTATTGCATCCACTCCGAACTTTGCTCCTGATGCCGGCATTATCGCCTGTGTCCAGGGGTTGAATGACCGGTGGCAGGCAGTGATCGGTGACGGTGCCGATATCGGGTTTGAGTTCTGCCTGGCCAAAAGGGACCCCGATGGCAATCCAACCAACGGTATCGTTCGGGTTGATGCCAGCGGAGTGACCGACTATGTCGCTCAGGGCGTCGCCTTCGGTTCCGGCCCTCCGGGTATCGATGCCGGCCTGATCAAGGTGCTTTCGGTTTGGCCGCAAGCGGACTATTACAACGTCTGGGTGGTCCATGACATCGCCGGTTCTGTTGCCGGATTTGCCAGCTTTCCCAATGGAGGCGCAGGAGATGGAACCGTCGTGGAAGACAATTATATGAATGCCAACAACTCCGTGGTGACGCACGAGCTTGGACATGGGTTCAACCTGGCTCATACCTTCGCCGGCGATAATGACGGCGTCGATTGTCCGCCCAACAATGACTGTACCTTGGACGGGGATGGCGTCTGCGACACCCCACCCCATAAAGAGGGTGACTGTGGCATGACCAACCCCTGTCCGGGAGGAGGCGTGTGGGACAATTCCCGACGAAACTATATGAGCTATTGTGGTGGTACGACCCGATTTACGGATGGCCAGAGAGACCGCGTTCTTGCCGCTGCCTTCGGTTCTGTACGGGGTACCCTCTTCCTTTCCGAGGGATGCATCCCCGCAGACCTACCCATCGAAACGGGCATTACCCGCATTGTCTACCCTTTCAATCAGCCCCTGTGTGAAGACACCTTCGCGCCGATCATCGAAGTGAAAAACTACGGCACTGCCGCCATTACCGATCTGGTGATCGAAACCTGGCTGGATGGAGCACTCTATGGCACCACCAACTGGATGGGAAATATTGCCGTCGATGCC
>JAUIEA010000137.1 GCA_030429045.1 Bacteroidia bacterium
GGGTCTGGTGGTGAACCACCCGCCCCAACAAGTCCCGGGCAATCAATAGGAGTGGCCATTCCTGCAGTCCTGTCCTCAGGGTGACCAGACCTGAAGAAGGATTGGGAAAAAGGGTCATTAGGGCATCCGTACCAGGGTCATCAGTGGCCACCAGAACCGGATCGTCCGGGGTACATGGTAATGAGCAGGGCGGCTCGCCAGTGGCCTCACTGGAAAAACAGCTGCCGGCATAAAAATAGAAGCAGATGGTTTCCAAAAGGCCTTGAGTGCAACCCTGTCCCTCCCGCCAGGTGACGTTGATCGGATAACCGCAACCGAAGGAGGACAATTCGATCTCTTTTCTGCCCTGTGAATTGATCGATACGGATTCGACGACAAAGATCCGGTCCGGGGTCACATAAGCAATGGTATCGCCCACGGTCAGTGAAAAGTCATACAGGAGGACTTCCTGATCCACCGGATAGGAAAACAAGGTACTTGGCGCTCCCTTAAAAAATGGATTGGCCAGGCGGCGGAAAAAAATAGAATCCCCTTCCTGTCGCAATCCGCCAATACGTGCATACTGCGCTGGCGTATAAGGTTGGTACTGGTAGGAGGTGGATGGATCGGAATGGCATGTGCCCCGGGCATAGACCGCCGTATAGACGATATTGTCAACGACCAGCGAATCGCCGTTTACCCAATACATCCAAAGATCATGTCCATCAAAGGGGCCGATGATGGGGGTAACCCTGTCTACATGCCATTGGGCACTATCGACTGGAAAGGGAAAGGAAGACTGAGCCTGAAGTGGCGTGACCCAGACAAACAGCATCAGGAGATGCACGGCATATTGTATCCGTCTCATGATCTTCTGTAAGATACACAGGGTATGCAAATCTTGTGTTTGTGCAGGTCGCACATTTCGGGACCGGAAAATGGACTACTCCCAGATCATCCGCATTTCTACCTGGCGGTGGGCCAGATCGGCCATCATGATCTGCACACTGATGGTATCTCCCATTTTGAGGATAGTCCCGGAATGTTGTCCCCTTGCTTTCAACCGGCTGTCGTCGACGACGAATGGCTCCGGAAATTGACTGAAAGGGGCCATCCCTTCGACCAGGGATCCGCGCAACTGCACGAATATCCCTTTATCCATCATCCCGCTGATCTGTCCTTCAAAGATCTCCCCGACGTGCTTCTCGATAAATTCAACCTGCTTGTATTTAATGGATTCCCGTTCGGCATCCATCGCCCTTCTCTCCTGCTGGGAGATATGCCTGCATTTGGCTTCGAGGAGGAATTTCTCCTCTCGCCAAACACCATCCAGGTTTTTTGCCAGGCTCCGATGCACCAGCACATCACTATAGCGTCGGATAGGTGATGTAAAGTGGGTATAATCTGCAAATCCCAAACCGTAATGGCCGATATTATTCGTGGTATAAGCGGCCTTGGCCATGGTCCGGATAGCCAGGGGCTCGAGCATCCGGAGCATCTCATTTTCCTTGGATGCCTCCGCCAGCTTGTTAAATGAACGCGCCACCTGTTCCGGTGTCTTGACCTCCATTTTAAACCCTACCTCCTTGGCAAAAAGTACAAAATCATTCAGCTTGTCCGGATCGGGAAGATCGTGTACCCGATAGACGAAGGGGATCTCCTGTCCCTCGCTCTTCTTTTGAATGAAAGCGGCCACTTCTTTATTGGCCAACAGCATAAAGTCTTCGATCAGCAGGTGCGCTTCCTTGCGTTCTTTGGTATACACTTCTATGGGCACCCCTTCCTCATTCAGCCGGAATTTCACTTCTTCCGATTCAAAGGAAATACTGCCGTCCCTGAAGCGTTGCTTTCTCAGTTTTGTAGCGATCCGATTGACATGCCGCAATTCGTCGACATGATCTCCCATCCCTGAATCCAGGACTTCCTGGGCATCCTCATAGCTGAAGCGGCGATGTGAATGAATGATGGTTTTCCCAAACCACCGGTCCACCAGCTTGTCATTGTGATCGAATGTGAAGACCGCTGAAAAGGTCAGGCTGTCCTCATTCGGCCGCAACGAACAGAGTTCATTGGACAGCCGTTCCGGCAACATGGGCAACACCCGGT
Organism: Bacteroidia bacterium; assembly: GCA_030429045.1. GTDB lineage: Bacteria > Bacteroidota > Bacteroidia > Chitinophagales > Saprospiraceae > JAGNXB01. Next base: position 2,086 of record JAUIEA010000137.1, read on the forward strand.
CGACAAGATAGACCGAGGTGCTTCGTTCATAGGCTTCCCGATCCAGGGCGGAGTCCGGCTGCAAGTAATGGGTGACATCTGCAATGTGGACACCGACCTCACATCCCCCGTCTTCCAGGACCCGATAGGACAATGCATCGTCAAAGTCCTTGGCATCTTCCGGGTCAATGGTAAAAGTGAGAATATCCCGAAAATCGCGCCGCTTTGCCGCTTCTTCTTCGGGAATCTGTGCAGGAAACGAATTGGCGACCGCCAGGGCTTCCTTGCTGAAATACAATTGAAATCCATTGTGTACCAGGATGGCCTGCATCTCCACGTCATTGATGGACTGGTCGGTCAGCCGCCCGGTGACGATCCCTGTCGGGCTGCGCAGGTTCTTACCCGGACCCGGCCAGTCAGTGACCTGTACGACGACTTTCTCTCCGTCTTTTGCCCCGGCCAGGTCCTGCAGGTTGATCAGCACATCAAACGGCATGTTCAGTTTGTCCGGCACCAGGATACCGTGCTTGCGGGATACCCGGAGTGTGCCGATGAACTGGTCGTTCAGGCGCTTGACGATCCGAATGATCTCCCCTTCTGGTCGACTTCCCCGTCGAGACTGACGGAGACGAACCTCAACCGTATCCCCTTGCAATGCCGTATTGACAGCGCGGGGCGGAATGAAGATGTCGCGTTCCATATCCGGTACGGAAATGAATGCGGCTCCCGATCGGGTCAGATCGACCGTGCCGATCAACGGGCTTTTCGAACGGGTGGTTCTTTCAGGTCGGCCTTGGCCACCTTTTTCCGGCTTGCTTGCCTTTTCCGCCCTTCTGAACTTATCTTCAAATGCCGGGCTGATCACCTTCTTCTCCACCAGCTTTTGCAGGGCATGGTTGACTGCATCGCGATTGCTGGAAAGACCCAGCTTGCGAATGAGTTGCTTGGCATTATAGGCCTTGCGCGGATGTTGCTTGAAAAATCGGGTGATCGTCTGTTGAATAACCTGTTGAGCAGGCTCTTGTCCTCTGGACTTTTTCTTTTTTACCATATACTCTTGGTGGAACAGACAGAAAGGTAAGAAGGTTCCAGTTGACAGGGTTTGCAGACTTGAACAAATGAGATAACCCCCTGCATTTCTTACCTTTCCCCGGCTAATTTCTCTTTCATGGACAGACTGACAAAAGTGCTGTTGATCGCCTGGCTGGCCATCAATCTGGTCCAGGCGGGCCTTACGGAGCTGTTTCATGATGAGGCCTATTACTGGGTGTTTTCACAATTCCCGGATTGGGGATACAAGGACCATCCTCCGGTCACATCCCTGCTGGTTGCGGCAGGCGCTTCACTTTTGCCCGGCGAAATCGGCGTGCGCCTGTTGATGGTTCTGGCCAGTACCCTAGCCATATTCCTGACCTGGCGCCAGGTGAGGCCCGAGGATCCTCGGCTGTTCTGGTCATTGCTCCTGGCCATGCCGGTCATGGTGCTCTTCGGATTCCTGGCGGTTCCCGATATCCCCCTGCTACTGGGAGGCGTGGTGTTTTTCACGATCTGGCGGCGGTATCTGGCGCATGACAATGGGCTCAATACACTGGCTTTGTCTTTGGCCCTGACCTTGCTGGCCTACACCAAATACCACGGTGCCCTCCTCTTTCTTTTCGCCCTGCTCCCCAATCTACACCTGCTAAAGCGCAAGAGTTTCTGGATCATGGTGATGCTGACCTCTCTGTTGATCACACCCCATTTGTTCTGGCAATACGATCATGACTGGCTTTCCTTTCGATATCACCTGGTTGATCGTGCCGGAGATACCTGGAAATTCAAATTCGTTTATGAATATCTGGGGAGCCAGTTGGGTATTTGGGGGCCCTTCACCGGCATTCTTCTGTGGATTGCTGCAGTGCGATGGCCCGCCCGTGATGATTTTGAAAAAAGCCTTCGATGGGTTGCCCTGGGTTTCCTGTTGTTCTTCTTTTATCAAAGCTGGACACAACCCACCGAGGCCAACTGGACCGGGCCCGTGTTTTTTCCCTTGCTCTATCTGGGCTATCACGATCTGAAAAATCGACCCAAAACCAGATGGTGGGCCATCCGGCTATCCCTGGTCACCATCGGTCTTCTTCTGATCGCCCGCATCTATCTGGTCTGGGATTTCATGGGATTGCCCAAATCTCCGGAATACCACCATTGGGATGAATGGGCTGCGCTGGTAGAAGACATCGCCGGAGATGTCCCGGTCATCTTTGCCAACCGCTACCAACGCCCCAGCAAATATCTGTTCTATTCGGGCAGGCAGGGCTGGTGCCAAACGACAGAGACGGATACCGGAACAGAATTCGACCTCCTCTACACCCTGGAGGAGCGTGTACAGGGCAAGCCTGCCTGCCTGGTCACCGAGCATCCACCAGATTACATCCAGTACGACACTATTGTCCGGGAGACCCCGGTGGGTCGACCCCTGGGATTCAAATGGGTGAATGATTTTCGCTCCTATAATCGGATCTGGTGCCAACTGGATACCATGGCGCGGGATTTTCCTGCCGACCAGGAAATTGAACTACCCATCACCATCACCAATCCGACTTCCAAGGTGGTCGAGTGGGACCAGACCGGCCATCGTCGTGTCACCTTTGAATACATGTTTATCTACAAGGATATCATTCGTCAGGAAGGGGTGGCCATGGCCGAAATACCCGTTCATTCTCTCCAACCCGGTGAAACCATCCGTGCCCGGATCCGGGTCCGGACCCCGGTCGAACCCAGGGAATACAGATTCCGAATGGCCTGGCGAGTGGAGGGCCTTTACCGGGGCAAGAACAGTGGTTTTTACATGGTGCATATTCACGAATGACCAGGCGGTTGCCCCATTCGGAACATCTGATCAATCTTTGCTGATCCGTTGATACATCACGGTTTTTCCGGAAAAGGTATCGATCGGCATATATGCATCTGAAAGGAAGCCCGCAAACATCCCGATCGGTTGGGTCAGTTCAAAAAAGCAGAAGTCCGGTTGAACGGCCACTACTTTATTGTATTCGCCGATCGTATCAATATGCAGGACCGTCCTGAACCGATCATCAAATAACAGGCTGGGGTGTGGATAGGCAACCGGTGGCGGACAATCCAGCAGGAAATACAGGATCTGATAATTGGTCGTCCCTGTGTAGACAACAGGTTCGGGGATACCGGCGGCCTGGATGAATTCACAAGCCTCCTTCATCGGGTCCGGCTTCACCTTGTAATCGTTGTATTGCAAAGTCGCGTTGAGCAGGAGGAATGCGAACAAGATGCCATAGCCGATCCTTGGATTTCGCAACCAGAGCAGCCACCGGGGCAAGACCGTGTCGGGATGCCAGGCCAGTCCGGCAAGCATGGCTAGTGCCGGGATCATGGAAACGAGATAATGCCCGAAGGCATTTTTGGGCAACAATGCAGCTACCAGTGCAAGCAATAACCAGAGCAGATAAAATCCGATAACGGGTACCCGTTTCATGGACAGTCGGATCACCGTCACGACTGCAAGAATCGTGATCGGGAAATAACGCAGAAAAAAATCAGGGATCAATACCCAGGCAAAGGAGCGATGGGCATTTTCGAGGTATCGCCCGGGCAGGAAGAATTGATGATCCACAAAAACATCGAGTGCATTCATATTGATATACCACCCCATGACGATCAACATGGGAATGATGGACATCAGGGTCATCAAGCCCAACTGCAAGAGATGGACAATTGAATTACGATGCCGGGCAATAATACGCCAGAGGAGAAACAAGCCAAGGGCAACTGCATCAAAAAGGACCGCTTGCTTGATCAGCAATCCCAGGCCAATACTGATCCCAGCCAGTATAAAGGACCACCATTGCCAGGGCCAGCGAAATACCAGCCACATCGCCAGAATAGCCAGGGAAGAAAAATAGATCTCTGTATTGGGCGACACCCCGTAAAATGTGAACAGTGAGATCATGCCCAGATAGAACATGCCAGACAACCAAGCTGCAGGTCCGCGGGGGCACCAATGCTTTTGCATATCGTAGATCAGCCAGGCCGTAAGACCGACCCATAATGCCGTCAGTAACCGCAGGAAAAAGATCGAATTTCCAGCGATCTTGATAAAGCCGGCATATAAAAGAAAGATACCGATCGGCTTGGTGTCAAAAATATCCAACCAGTAATGCTGGCCCTTCAGCAGTTCATTGGCGATGACCAGGTAGGTACTTTCATCATGGTCGATGACGGCCGGGAAAAAGGAGAAGAACCGGAAAGCAATGGAAAAGCCGATATAGGCGAGACCGATCAGGAGAGAGGATTGTTTAGACAAAAGACAGCATTCTGGGTTCAGGATAATAAGGGTGCCAGCCAACGTCTGGCCGTATCTCTGCTCCACCCTTTTCGTTCAGCATAGTCGGCCATCTGATCTTCACCGATCCGGCTGATCGGGAAATATCGACTTTGGGGATGACTGAAATAAAATCCGCTGACAGAGGCTGCCGGATACATGGCAAAATTCTCTGTGAGTGATATTTCCGTTTCAGCCTCGACATCCAGCAGTTGCCAGATGGATGATTTCTCACTGTGTTCCGGACAGGCCGGATATCCCGGTGCAGGGCGGATACCGGTATAGGCTTCTGCGATCAATTCCTTGTTCGTCCAGCTTTGGCCCTTTTCGTAGCCCCAATAGTCTGATCTGATCCGTTCGTGGAGCCACTCGGCTGCCGCCTCTGCCAGGCGGTCTGCCAGGGCCTTGAGCAGAATGGCATGGTAGTCATCGTGATCTGCTTCGAAACGCTTCAGGTGTGGCTCTATTCCCAATCCGGCTGTCACAGCGAACACCCCGATATAATCGGAGAGTCCAGAGGCTGCCGGTGCAATAAAATCCGCCAGGGAATAATTCGGGATGCCCGCTGCCTTCTTCACCTGTTGGCGCAACATATGGAATCGAATCTCTGCCTCTTCACCATGTACAACAAGATCATCCGTATCGGTGCGTAACACCGGATATATCCCGGTGGCAGCCTTTGCTGTCAACCATTTCTCCTCTACGATCTTGTCCAGCAGTGCCTGGGCATCCTGAAACAAGCGGGTCGCCTCGGCCCCCACTTTTTCATCCTGGAGGATGTCGGGATATTTCCCCGCCATCTGCCAGGTCTGAAAGAAGGGCGTCCAGTCTATGTACGGGCACAAGATATTCAGGTCAATGTCCTTGAGCACATGCTTTCCCGGCTTTTCAGGAACAGGTGGCGAATAGGTCTGCCAATCCAGACGAAAACAATTTTCACGGGCCTGTTCTATAGAGATCAACTCACGACTGGACTGGCGCTGATCCCGATGAACTCTGATCCGCTCGAATTCATCCTTGGTCTCTTTCAGCAGGGAATGCCGAACACCGGGTTCGGTTGACAGCAGGTTGGACACGACGGGAACACTGCGGGATGCATCCAGGACATGGATGACGGGACCGGAATATTCCGGTTCGATCTTGACGGCGGTATGCGTTTTACTGGTCGTGGCCCCACCGATCAACAGAGGAAGGGACATTTTCCGTCGCTGCATCTCTCGTGCTACATACACCATCTCATCCAGTGAAGGGGTGATCAGGCCGCTGAGTCCGATCACATCGACCTGTTCATCGACGGCGGCCTGGAGGATCTTGTCTAATGGGACCATCACCCCGAGATCAACGATCTCATAATGGTTACACGCCAGCACCACACCCACAATATTCTTCCCTATATCGTGCACATCGCCCTTCACGGTTGCCAGGAGCACCTTGCCTTTGGTCTGGCTTTCGCCTGCCTTTTTCTCCGCTTCAATATAGGGCGTGAGATAGGCCACTGCCTTTTTCATCACCCGGGCACTCTTTACCACCTGCGGAAGAAACATCTGGCCTGAACCGAACAGGTCGCCGACCACGCTCATCCCATCCATCAGAGGACCTTCGATGACATGCAGGGCCGCCTCCGCTTCCATACGAGCCGCTTCAGTATCTTCCTCGATAAACTCGTCGATGCCCCTGACCAGGGCATGCTCCAATCGTTTACCCAGTGGCCAGCTTCGCCACTCCAGGGTCTTTTCGGGCCGGGCCACACGCTGATCCTGATGGGCTTCCGCAAATTCAGTGAGCCGCTCGGTCGCATCCGGCCGACGGTTGAAGAGTACATCCTCGACCAGTTCCAGAAGATCGGCCGGGATATCGGCATAGACGGTGATCATCCCCGCATTCACAATACCCATATCCATTCCGGCTCGAATGGCATGGTACAGAAAGGCCGAGTGCATGGCCTCCCGCACGAGGTTATTGCCCCGAAAACTGAAGGAAAGGTTGCTCACCCCTCCACTGACCTTTGCCCCCGGGCAACGCTGCTTGATCTTTCGAGTGGCCTCGATAAAATTGATGGCATATTCATTATGCTCGGCGATCCCCGTGGCTACCGCAAAAATATTGGGGTCAAAGATGATATCCTCAGGAGGGAAATCCACTTTATTGATCAGGAGTCGATAGGCCCGCTCGCAGATACTCACCTTGCGCTCGATGGTATCGGCCTGGCCCTCTTCATCAAAGGCCATGACCACCACGGCGGCGCCATAGCGACGAGCCAGGCGGGCCTGACGCAGAAATTCGGGAATGCCCTCCTTCATCGAAATGGAGTTCACCACACATTTTCCCTGCACACATTTCAGGCCCGCTTCGATCACGCTCCATTTGGAACTGTCGATCATGATGGGAAGCCTGGCAATATCCGGCTCGGCCATCATCAGTTGCAGAAAACGGGTCATGGCGGCCTGACTGTCCAGCATCCCCTCATCCATATTTACGTCCAGGATCTGCGCTCCCGATTCTACCTGATGCAGGGCGACCGTCAGTCCCTCCGTATAGCGGTCCTCGAGAATAAGCCGGGCGAATTTTTTGGATCCGGTCACATTGGTCCGCTCGCCGATGTTCACAAAATTGGCGTCCGGCCGGATCACCAGCGGCTCCAGTCCGGACAGGCGCGTATAGTTTCTGGGTGTACTTTTTTTCCGCGGGGTGACTCCGACAACATGTTCGGCCATCTCACGAATATGCTCCGGGGTGGTGCCACAACATCCACCCACGATATTGACCATGCCATTGGTGACGAAGTCGTCGATATGAGCACACATCTGATGAGGCGTCTGGTCATACTCCCCCATTTCATTGGGAAGTCCTGCATTGGGATAGGCATGCACATAACAATCGGCGATCCGGCTCAACTCCTCCAGATAGGGTCTCATTTCTTTCGCACCCAAAGCGCAGTTCAATCCGATACAAAAGGGACGGGCATGCTGAACAGAGATCCAGAAGGCCTCTACGGTTTGTCCGCTCAACGTCCGTCCACTGGCATCAGTGATCGTACCGGAGATCATGATCGGCAACTCGATATCCCGTTCGTCAAACAGCTGGTCAATGGCAAAGATGGCCGCCTTTGCATTGAGCGTATCAAAGATGGTTTCGATGAGGAGGATATCCACACCGCCGTCGATCAGGCCCCTGACCTGGTCGGCATAGGCCTGGCGGAGTTCGTCAAACGTAATGGCCCGATATCCAGGATCATTGACGTCGGGAGACAGGGAGAGGGTCCGGTTGGTCGGTCCGATCGCTCCCGCCACAAAACGCGGTTTTTGC
>JAUIEA010000138.1 GCA_030429045.1 Bacteroidia bacterium
GGACCCCCTTCGAACGGCTGGTAAGTTGAGTCGTTCATCCGACCGGGGTCTCACCTGGGAACAACTGGATCCCGATCATGTCCTGGGGCAACAGATTTATGATATCCAGAAAATCGATAGCACCCTGATCTGCAGCAGTAGCAAGGGCCTTTTCAAATCGACGGACAGAGGAAGGACCTGGCTCCTGATCCGACCCCTATCGTCAGGCCGGGCCATTCCCGTAATCGCTGTAGAAGGGCAGGTGATCTATACAGCAGAAGTGTTGAATGGCTGCTAGGCTGGAAGAGCGTATTTTTACACTATGGCGATGACGTTCTTCCAGCCAAAACGGCTCTTACTGGGCATCTTCCTGACGGGCACCTGTCTATACCTGTCCTTTGCAGGTGATGCGGAACCACCTCCCTCGGATCCGATCAACCTGGCCTTGCGGCACACGGCAGACGGGTTACTTCGTCTGGCCGGGGATAGTATCAGCCGGATTCCTGCCATCGAACAAACCTCCGAAAATGTATGGCGAGTTCGGCTCGAGCAACCGTTCCTGTATGATGCGTTGCCACATCTCCTCCAGTCCGCCCTGGACCGTCATGGGATCAACCGGCCCTACGAAGTGGCCATTCGCCGTTGTGAGGATGATGTCATCGACCTGGGATATCACCAGTTTGACTGGCTGGAGGACAATAGTGTGGCCTGCCAGGGAAGAACATTCAACGATGAATGCCATTTTATTGAGGTGACCTTCCTGGCAGAGGGGGCGATGCCTCTCCAGCGGGCCGGTCGCCAATCCTGGATCATCTGGCTTCTCCTGGGAATCGGTATTGGGTCCGGATATTTTTTACTTCGGTCCCGCAAAACACTCACTGACGATCCGGCCAGCGAAGAGATCCCCTTCGGTCAGTCCCGGCTGGATGTCTCCGGGCAGATACTGATCACCGGCGAAGAAAAACAGAAACTCACCTTCAGGGAAACCAAGCTCCTGCATCTGTTCGTACGCCATATGGATCAGATCCTGGAACGGGAAACTATCCTGCAAAAGGTCTGGGCAGACGAAGGCGTCATGGTGGGCCGCAGCATTGATGTCTTTGTTTCCCGCTTGCGAAAAAAACTGGCTCCCGATCCCTCTGTAGCCATTATTGCGGTTCATGGAGTCGGGTATCGGCTGGAGACGGGAAAGGAGACCTCATCCAACTGAGAATACCGCCTAACGGCTATGAAACACCCACTCTCCTGAAGGCAAGCAAATCATAATTCATGCTGACAACCGTCATAGATCGTACAGATAATCTATGGTAACATACGGCAAGGAGAAAATCCATTGCCATGAATAAGCACACCATAAAGGAACTGGCCCTGGCCGGTCCAAAAGATGCCCGAAAGGTCTTTCGCAAACTGGGCACCTGTTCCCGTACATTCACTTATTTACTGAACCGTGAGTTCGGACATCCCCATGAAGAATCAGAACGCGCAGCAGATCCCCTTGCCGGCGGAATACTTCAAAAAGGGCACCAGTGCGGCATGTTATGGGGATCTTCCCTGGCTATTGGTGCTGAGGCTTACCGGCGGTGCACCCATCCCGGCCAGGCCATGATTGTGGCCATGAATGCTACCCGAATGGTGATGGCTTCCTTCGAGGAAAGAGAAAAAACCATCCAATGCAGGGAAATTACACATTGTGATTTCAACAACAGGTGGAGCATGGCCAAATATCTGTTTTCCGGCCGATTCCTGCATTGTTTCAAACTGGCCGACCAGTGGGCTCCGGAAGCGGTTCAGGTAGCCCTGAAAGGATTATCTCACACCGAGGAATGGGCTGATCATGAAGTGTTGAATTGCGCTTCCGAGGTCGCCCGAAAAATGGGTGCTACAGATGAGCAGATGGTCATGGTCGCCGGCTTTGCAGGTGGATTGGGATTGAGTGGTAGCGCCTGTGGTGCCCTGAGTGCTGCGATCTGGATGCGAACGATGGACTGGTGCAGAGCTCATCCTGGCAAATCGGCGTTCAAGACGCCGGAAGCTGAACAGGTCTTGAATGCATTTCTGGAGCATACAAATTCCACTCTGCTCTGCCGGGAAATTACCCGGAAACAGTTCCTGACCCAGGATGATCACACCACATTTATCCAACAGGGAGGGTGCAGTGCACTGATAAAAACATTGGCCCATTCATAATGGATTGAATGAAGAAGGTGAATACTGAATCGCACCTTTGACATGAATGATCAGAATCCTGAAAGTCATTCTCCTTCGCTTCACATGGATCATTGGTGATCCCGGAGATGATCAATAAAATACATGCCGATCTCACCCTTGTTTTTAGCAGCCACCTGCCCACGAAATGCACAATGAAAATGGTCTTTAACCAAATCGTAGGTCGCCGAACTGATATTGACTTTTCCCGCTTCGCCGGACGATTCCATGCGTGCTGCAATATTGACCGTATCGCCCCAGATATCGTAGGAGAATTTGTGAAGACCGATGACACCGGCAACCACAGGCCCACTGTGCAGTCCGATCCGGATTTCGTAATTCTGCTGATTTGCACTAGCTCTTCCCGACTGCTCATTCCGCATCATATCCCGAATAGCCAATGCTGCTGAAACGGCACGAATCGCATGGTCCGGCTGTGCAACCGGAATGCCACATGCGGCCATGTAGGCATCTCCGATAGTTTTGATCTTTTCCATTCCGAACTTCCTGGTGATCTCATCAAATCGCCTGAAAAAATGATCCAGATCCTCTACCAGATCATCGGGGGTCAATGTCTCGGCGATCCGGGTAAATCCTTTGAAATCGGTAAATAAAATAGTGGCCTCTTCAAAATGCTGTGCCTGTACCTTTCCTTTTTGTTTCAGATCACGTGCCACTTCCTCGGGCAGAATATTCAACAGCAGGTCATCGCTTCTCTTTTTTTCGACAGCAATCCGCTTTTTTTGCCGGAAAAAAACAATAGTGAAGGCCACTGATCCGATGAGGATAAAGATCAGCCCCCCCATCAACAGACGCTGCTCCCGCAATTCTGTCTCCTGTTGCCGGATTGCGGCAAGATGTTGTTCCGTTTCTAATTTGTGCTGCACGCCGGAAAGAAAAAGAGCGTTGCGTTGCGATTCAAGGCTGTCCTTGGCCACCCGCCCTGCATCCAAATAGAAGAATGCCTCTTCCGCTCGGCCATTGGCCATCAGCGCCTTGCCCAGAGGGACATATACCCTCGCCTGATAGGCAAAATGCTTCAGTTTATTTTTCGACTTCAGGATCGAATAACCCTCCTGGATCAAATCCAGGGCTTCCCGCGGCTTATCCTGTAAAAGGCGGATCTCGCCGAGACCCACCAGTGCAAAGGCCAGATCTGCCATGGCCTTACGCTTCCGGCTGGACGCAATATTGGATTCAAGCAACGGAACGGCTTCCTCATACCGCCCCTGCTGGATCAGGTTCATAGACAGGTTCCCCTGAATGATACCGACCCATACTTTGGACTCATCGGTCGCCGCATATTCAACTGCCTTTTTAAAGAAATAACTCGACGAATCATACATGGCCAATTGACCATAACACAACCCCAGCGTGTTCAGACTGGTCACCTTATTCTTGACATACACTTCGGGGATGGTCTCCCAGATTTCACGAAGCAGATCTTTCACCGATCCGAAATCCCGGAAATAATAATACTGACTGGCATAATCATACTGAAATTGGGATTTCATCGGGAATTCATTCGGGGACATTTTTTTATAGATGGAATACGCCCGGATATAGTGTTCCAATCCTTCGGAAAACTGATCAAAGTGCCAGTATCTGGCCGCCAGTAATTGATGGCCTATCGCGCGAAAGGCCTGCTGATCGCGCCCGGAATAATCCTGGATCCACTTCTCCCTTTCCCGCATAAAGGTCACTTCCAAAGAATCCTCATTCATTTGCAACCAGAATTCCAGCAATTGCAAGGCCTGGTCAAGTGGCGGTTTGTCATACGTGGTCGACAAATTCTGCAAATCCCCCAAGAGATGAACCTTGTCTTCCTGGTTCAAATCCTTACTGGAGAACAGCGAATCCAACCAGGACCATTGTACACCCAGGGGTTGCCCGGGAAGCGTAGCGGGTATTTGCATTGATACGGTTTGTGCGCCGACATGTGATGCCGGAAAACACAAAACCCACAGGAAAAGTATATGCAGAAAATCTCTTCTCAAGGAAGCAGTGGTTGTGATCTAAAGGTAATCATTGTCCTTGAGGCTCCGTTCCCGAATCGGCAAAACTGGCTACCTTGGTTCGGCTCTCAATCCAACACATCAGCAGAACAGATAACTATTCAGGCTGCAACCAGAGTTTGGAATATTTCAGGACACCCCCATTTCTGCATGCAGGGCCAGCTCCGATCGACGACCATAAGATGAGTACCATGTCCAGGGAATTTACCACGATCATACAAACGGAACGCCTGCTCTTACGGCCCTTTACCCCCGCAGATATTGAACCGTCCTATCAGGTCAATCTCGATCCGCTGGTCTCGCGTTACACTCACGACGGCGGGGTCAAGACACTGGAAGAGATCGATCATACGATCCGGACAAATGTTCTGGGGGATTACCAAAAGTATGGCTTCGGACGATTTGCGGTCATCCACAAACACGACAACCGCTTTATCGGGTTTGCCGGATTGAAATACCTTCCTGACCTCGATCAGGTGGATATCGGCTATCGGTTTCACTCACACTATTGGGGGCAGGGGATCGCCACTGAATGCGGACAAGTGATCCTCCCCTTCGGTTTTGACGTTCTCGGACTGGACCACATTATCGGTCAGATCCTGCCTGAGAACGAGGCCTCCCGAAGGGTCCTTGAAAAACTTCATTTTTCTTTCGAAAAGGAATTTGTCGAGGAAGGTGTCACGGTCCATCAGTTCGGGATCGATCTGCATGATTATCGAAAACACTTTACTTCCTGAATGTTATCAGGCAAGGCCTGCTCGTCACCATTCTCTCTCGGGATCCTGGGTGGGCTTGGAAAGCCAGATGACCTGGTCCGGGCGCCTCGTATCATCCTGATCATGCTGAACAACCAAACCAATCCCAAAGCTGTTTCATTTGGAATGAATGCACCTGTTAATTATGGCCATGACCCCGCTGAAAAAGAGATTGCTTTGGATACTGTTCATTGTCACAGGCATTCCGGTTATCTGGTTTGGCACCGTCGTGCTGGTGACTGACCCGCCCATTATCACCGGGCAGGTTATTCGAGATGTGGAATACAAGCCTGGCCTTTCACTGGATATCTATACACCAACCACTGCCATCCAGGGAAGATCACCGGTGGCACTTTACATCCATGGCGGTGCCTGGATCGTCGGAACAAAGGAGTCCATCAACTTCAATCGGGTCAACGAAGCGATCAACAATCTACGCGCTTCAGGGTATACCATCATCAGCATGGATTACACCCTGGCTCGCCCGAACACCCCACCCTTCCCCGCCTGTCTGGAAGATGTCGCCGATGCGCTGGCCTGGGTCGTTCGGGAAGCGGAACTTCGGGACTGGGATACGAATAATATTGGCCTCATTGGAGAATCCGCTGGAGCCCACATTGCCATGATGCTGGCTTATGCCGGTCCCGAGTCCTTCAATCAGGACTGCCCGGAAGTGGACCTGCGCTATGTCGTGGATATCTACGGCCCCAACCAGCTGGATGGCATCTTCACCATGCCCACTGCGGAATCGTATTATGCCCTGTTAGAGCATCTGCCCACTCCCATTTCTTCCAGGATCGATCTCACCCGTTCCATTTTCGGTTTTGACCCGGACCAGGACACCCTGCGTGCCCGGCGATACATGGACTTGTATTCCCCCTATAATTACTGCCACTCATCCGTACCACCTACGCTGATCATCCAGGGCGACCTGGATCGGTTGGTGCCCGTCCGACAATCCCTTACGTTGAAAGCACGACTGGATTCTCTGAGCGTCTATAATGAGATGCTGATCCTGAAGGATGTGGACCACGGGTTTATTGGCGCATCCGCGGAACAGAAAACCGAAATCCAGGAGCTGATACTGTCTTTTATTCAGCGAAATCGGTCCGATTCAAGAACCGGTAGTCTCCAGTAAACAGACTGTGCTTATTCCTCCTGATGGTCACATTCCTATCCTATATCAGGAATTGATCATGACCGACAAACGCTATTCCTTGATATACTTTCGCAACTGGTCGAGATTCAGCTTATGCCGCCTGGGCCACCAGAACTCACTCAGCCAGGCGAAAAGGGAAAGCCAGACCAGCATACCCAGCAAGGCGGCAAAGCTGAGGTAGGACAACCAGGTCATATCCGTCTGTGCCCGCAGAAGGAACAGTCGCCTTACCGTATCGTCGACCAGGTAGCCGGCGTAGACCACCAGAAAGAGGGCAATGACCTTGGTGGTACGCTTCAGGCGCAGGGCAATGAGCAATCCTTCATCCTTTTTACGGACACCCATTTCATATTTGATAAAGCGATGGGCAAAATAGAGATAGACCAGTCCGGTGACCACAAAGAATATGTTTTCTGCAGGGTGGAGATAGTAGCGGTAGAATCCGTTCCACAGGTCATCCTGAAAGGCCGGTCGCTGCAACCACATGGTCAGGTAGGCAGAGATCTGGCCGATGGCTGGCAGGAAGTGCTTGATATCCTTGCGCCGCAATTGAAATCCCGGATACAGGCGGGCTTTGACATAATGGAAAAACACAGGGCCTACGGCCAGGGTCATATAGACGGGAAGGAACCGGAACTGGGGCAAGCGGTCATATCCGCCCCCCAGGAGCATCGCTTCGTGTCCGATAGCACTACACAGGAGGATAAGGCAAACGGCGAGCAGGCGGATAGCCAGGGTGCGGGGCCGGGCCATGATCCACATCCCCAGGGCTGAGATCAGGCCATAGCCGATCACCCCGCCGGCGAGCAGAAAAAGAAATACCTCGATATACCAGCGGATGACCTCCAAAAACCTTGACTGTTTGGACAAAGTTGGTAATTTGCCGCAAAACCCCCGTTATGCCGCGTGATGTTCAGGTGATTTTAGGAGATGAAGATTTTCAGTGTACGGCTGACAATGGACACAGCCAGTGGTTTGTGGACGAACCGGAAGACAAGGGCGGCAAGGATACCGGCCCTTCCCCATCCGAATCGGTGATGGGTGGCCTGGGTGCCTGCATTGCCATCACCCTGCAGGCCTATGCCCGCCACAAGGGATGGGACCTGGGCAAGATCAAGGTCGATCTGCACCTCGAAGGCATGCAGCCCGGCGGACAACCGCGTATCCATCGCAAGGTGACCATCCAGGGCGAATTTGATGAGGACCAGAAGGCGCGCATCCTCAAGATCGCCGGAAAGTGCCCCGTCTCCAGACTGATCAGCGGCGAAGTACCTATGACCGGGGAACTGGTGGTGGAGTGAGGAGCGGAGGAGTCGAGGAGTCGAGGAGTCGAGGAGTCGAGGAGTGGAGGAGTGGAGGAGGTTATGAGGTTATGAGGTTTTGGATAATAGTCAATTGCTGACCTGAACACCCCATCGCCCAATACCAGTAAAAACAGCCCCGGCATTCTGTCTGGGACTGGAAAGCAGCAGGAGCTTCTATGGCAATCCACACTTCATCAGTCCAATCGAGAGCGTGACTATACCTGGTGATCCGGTCGTTTCATTGAAATCCATTGATTTGCCTTAGATTCAGGAATGAGATTCAACTCAGAAATATGAAAAAAGAATATACCAACGGAGAGGTGACCATTGTCTGGCAACCGGACCTCTGCATCCATTCGGCCAAATGTGTCCAGGGGCTGCCGGGCGTCTTCGACAATCAGAAAAAACCCTGGATCAACACTGGTGGCGCCACCACAGATGCGATCATCGCCCAGGTCAGGACCTGTCCGTCCGGAGCCTTGACCTCGTACCTCAACACCGTCCAACCGGGTGAAAGCAGCCCCTCCGATCCTTCCGCCATTCGAGCGGTTGTATTGAAAAATGGCCCCTTGATGGTCCATGGGGAAATTACCGTCTGTGATGCTGAAGGCAATGAAGTCACCAGAGGACCAAAAACGACCTTCTGTCGCTGCGGCGGATCGGCCAACAAACCTTTCTGCGATGGCAGCCATAAAAGGAACGGCTTTGAAGGATGATTTGAGTGGAGGAGTCGATGAGTTAAGGAGGTTATGAGGTTATGAATATTAGCCAAATGCTGACCTGAACACCCCAACACCCAACACCCAACACCCAATACCAAACACCACTTCTGCCACTGGCAAACAGGTAGTCGGAGATAACGAGGCAGCATTGGCATTGGCTTTAACTCATACAGTAAAAGCAGAATCCAGGCGCTATTGAGTTATTGGGTTATTTCGATATTTCGATCACCTGGAGAACCCCGGAGGGGTTCAACTTGAATAGCCCCGGGCCGCGTCTGGACATGGGGCCCACAGCACCATCGTCCATAGTGAAACCCGGGGTATCCATTACGGTGTACCATACAACCACGGAGTGGTTGAATAAAAGTTCAGGAGTGGAGGAGGTTTTGGATACTAGTCAAATGCTGACCTGAACACGCCAACACCCAATACCGAACACCCTTTCTGCCTGTGGTAAACAAGAAGCACCACCTGGAAAGAAGAAGAGAGCGGACGCAAAATCTGGAAGCGTCTCAAAACAGACAGGATCGCCCTAAAAGATCACTCCGATGCGAAGGAGCATTCGCTGGATCAGTTCCGAGCGATGGTGGACGATCGGATTGCCCTTGCTATCCACCCAGCTTCGTTCACTGTGGATTCGGTTAAACTGGTACCCTGCTTCCAGCAGAAAGGCAGCCTCTCCGAGCTGGCCAAGCTGCAGACCTGCCAATGCATTGCCGGAATACGAGGTGAGAAAGTCACGATCCGTAATCCATTTGTTCTCTGACCAGGGAAAACACAGTCCGGTTCGCAAGGCTATATATGGCGACAGTCTGCTCGCAAACGGGAAGGCCCGCCACTCGACCATGAGCGGCACACACAGCAGATCTTCATAGTTATCGAGAATATGCAACCCGCTACTCAACCCCACGAGAGCCCACCGATTGAACTGATACCCGAATTGACCGTCGAACATCCAGCCAAATCCCGACTCCGCACCTCCGGGCCCCATCGAGACAGCCTTGTAAAATCGACCCTGTGAGAATCTCGGATCGATCCCGGGCACCCGTCTTTGAACGACCCGTTTGATCATGTCCACTGGCACGTCCACGACCAATCCGCTCCAGGTCCGTATCCGCACCCGATCCTCCTGTCCCCAATCCAGGATCTCACCACGGTATCGACCCTTATTGATCAGGTAGATGACATCTTCATGCCCGCCGGTTGCCTGACTGAACAAGGGCCCGGTCCCCATGAAAATCCAGAGTGTCAGAACGATCCCTGACCACAGTGAACGATGGAAACAGTCGGGCATATATTTCACGAGTACAGTGGTGGAAGTTCTCATCTGTCAGATGGATCAATGGACATTGATGGTGCTGACGATTTTCAGATCAGACGGGTCAGAAGCATCATACTGGACCAGGCCATCCCGGCCGATCACCAGGAGCTGTGGATCCAGGAGCAGCCGCCCGGGTTCACGCACCCGGACGTCACGCGTGAGATGTTCCTGAAGATGGGGTCGCCGGCAGATCTCCTGCGTCGCTCGATG
>JAUIEA010000252.1 GCA_030429045.1 Bacteroidia bacterium
CCCCCACCAGGTGGCAGATGGTATGGGAATGCCCTCTTCCAGAGTAGCTAGATGTTCCTTGCGATAGGCCAGTCCGGAACGCAGATACATCCAGGATCCGATCGGTGCGACCACCAAGAGGAGGAACAGGAATATAAATTGAAAGGCCCCCCGCATGCGGGATGGCCTTTCTTTATGTTTGTTATTTTCTTGCATCAAGGTGACTGAACCATTGGCGGTCCATTATGAGAACAAGAGTGCCCGGCTAATGTTCGCCTTCTGTATGACCCTCTTCTCCGTGGGTGGCAGCAGGTGCAGGTGGAGTGTGCATTTGTTCGATGCCGATCTGATTCCGTTCCTCGACCACCTGTCGATTATGCTTCCAGTTGTTTCCCTCATTAAAGAAGGCGATCACCGCCCATACCAGAAGGAGCATGGGAAGCAGTACGCTGTAGCGAAGACCTTGCAACTCATACTTCATATGCATGAACTCATAGATAATGAAGTAGGCCTTGTAGAGGCTCAGCCCGATCATCACAGGGTACATGATCCATTTGGAGAGGTGAAACCCCTCAATGATGTGACCATTCCCGACCAGGGCGATCAGTACTTCAACAACGGTAATAATGGCGAGAAGGATCAGCCCTTTAAAGACTACCTTCTTGGCGTGATTGATATCGTTATGTTCCATGAATCGATTGGATTGTCGTTGTCAAGAAAGTGATTAGAGCAGATAGTAGGCCAGGAATACAAATACCCAAACCAGGTCTACAAAGTGCCAGTAGAGACCGATCTTTTCTACCATTTCATACCCGTTCTTCCGGGCAGCATAAAGGCCACTGGCGGCATTGATCATGATGATCAGTAGAAAGAGGACTCCCGAAAACACGTGAAATCCGTGAAATCCGGTAATAAAGAAGAATAGCGCTCCGAAGGCCTTGGGCCCGAATTCCTGTACACCCACCTGACCATCAGCGGTTTCGTACCGACGGCGGATCCACTCGTCAGTTTCGTGATCCTTGTGGATCAGGTATGTTTCGCCGGCATTGAATGTTTCCGGTGTAAAGTTGGCTTCATAGGGATGCCCGTGTTCATCGTCCAGATAGGTACCATCGACCAGGTGAGACCCAAACGGGTTGGTGTTCACGGTCATGTTTTCACCGCCGATCAATGTTGTCCACTCCCAGGCCTGACAACCGAGAAACGCCAGACCTCCGAGGATGGTCATTCCCATCCAGAAGACCACACCATTCTTGTTTTCCCGATGCCCTTCCTGCACCGCACGCACCATGGTCACGGAAGAGGCGATCAGGACAAAGGTCATGATGGTCACAAAGATCAGGGGTGCATTGTGAATGCCGCCCGGAAGGGATGAGAATACGAAATCGGGCAATGGCCAGGTCGGCACACTGAACTTCAATGCACCATAGGCGATCAGAAACCCGGCAAATGTAAATGCATCTGATACCAGGAAGTACCACATCATCAGCTTGCCGTAGCTTGCTTTAAAAGGAGCTTTCCCACCTCCCCACTGATCGCCACTAATTTGGGTGTCGTTGTCTTGAACTACAGTCTCTGCTGCCATTACAGAAAAATTTTCATTGTCAGCCAATTTCATCGGACTGGCTGATAATCATCGCTGTAAAATAAAAAATACCAAAAGATAAATCCACAATAAATCTACAAAATGCCAATAAATGAGCGTCAGCTCAAATCTCAATTTGCGCCCAGGTCCAGGATTGAAAGGCAACGCAAAAGCATGTAGAATGGCAACAAGGAGAGCGGCAATACCTCCGAGAACG
>JAUIEA010000139.1 GCA_030429045.1 Bacteroidia bacterium
ACCCAGGATGGGGGTAAAGGTCAAACGCTGTGTCCCCGATCCTGCAATACCGATACTATCTGTATCTGGAGCCATCAAATAATCGGCCGGCCCATCCGGAGGATTCTCCAGCCAGACTGCCAGGCTGTCCAGTGTATAATCGCTGTATACATTCAGATCGGTATCGCCCACAACTGCCTTGGCAGGGAGACAATAGATGGTATCCCGCCAGTCGAGGGGAGGGGACAGGCCACTGTCATCACCATCAAGATCGACAGCGAGTTGACAGATATAGGAAAGAAATTCGGAAGGGGAGGTGGCACCAGCCCTTGCAAAAGGGGAAGTACAAATTAAACTAACGGAATAATCCGACATATTAAGTTCATATATGCCCTTGGGAAAATACTGTCCACATAGTAAAAGATGTTCAACATTGCAATTATCCCGAATGGTTGTCAATGCAAGGGACGATCCACTTGGAAGCACAGTTACTATTTGGTTTTTCGAAGGGTCTTTCAGGTTAATCTCATAGAGAACATACTCGCTAATATCCCAATCATAGACTGAAAGATATAGCAGACCATTATAAAATGTCAAATCACCAGCAATATGAAAATTTGAGGGAAGAGGGAACAATTCCGAAAATTGTCCTGTAATTGTATCAAGTATCCCGAAAGTTCCAATTCCTGCAGTATATAGTGTCCCCTTATCATCAAATACTAGGGCACCAAAGCCTAAATTCGTGTAAGTTGGATATTTAAATAGAACTTTGGTATTCAAATCATATCGACACAAATTGAAAGCACTGGTAAGGAATAGTTCACCATCTTTTCGTATGGCTATATCCCCAAATCCCACAACTTGAGATACAACATATTCTTCTAAAAGAATGGAGTCACATCCACTAGATATATCAAAACTACCTATTCTTCTGTCTGTATCAATATAGTATATAACCTGGCCACTAACAAATTGAGAAATTGCAAAAATAAAGTAGACCGATAGTTGAATAGCTTTCATAGAATTTTAATATGAAAGGGGAGGGCACAAAGAAATACCCTCCCCATCATGATTATCGTAGATTCAACAAGAAGGATTGAGAAATAAAGGAAGTTCGAATTTCACACAAATACATTCCCTTGGGCAAAAATGATAAATCCAACTGCGCATTTAGCCTCAAATCGCCAGCAAGTCGGTGGCTATAAACACTACGTCCATGTAGATCCCGTATAGATAGGATACCTGACCCTAATGGCTGATCAGAATTAATCCAAACCATGCCATCAGATGGATTTGGCCAAATCTGAACTTGGGGCTCTCGTGCAAGATCAGTGTTGGTAATGGATTTCCAAGAATAGTAGTCTCCCTTTCGATAGGCGCCGGGGACTCCGGGATGCTTGTTTAGGCCAAGGACAACCGGTTGCGCTGCTTCATAAACTAGATCGAACTCTAACCCTTGATTATTCTGGGCTTTGTCAGTGTCACCCTGGTCCAACCACCACAAACCGACCATTTGATCTGAAGTCTGAATGATATTAGTCAGCTCAGTATCATGATGTTGAGTCGAACGAAACTCCTTCACCCGAAATGGCAATTCAGATTCTAACGCCAGGAAGAGCAATTCCAGATCATCGCCATTTGGTATGGAGATTCGTTGACGGTATTTACCTGGAAATATTTCCTGATTTTTGGCGAATGTTATCATTTCATCACCAATCGTTGTAGCTGACCTAGACTCCACTTGTGGGTCTGCGGGTCCGAATTGATCACTGCATTCTGTACATGTTCCATCCACATCACCCACTTTAATGCCCCAGAAATCTGCCTGGCTGTAATAGCCTGGCTCCACATCTTTCCATTCGTTAAAACTTGGAGCATCGACATGACAACCAGGATTTTCATATCCCGAATAAGTCTCTGTTGAGACAAAACGCCAATAATAAATTGTCCAGGTCGGGATGGTTTGATTAGCCAAAAGCTGCGCGCCAATGACATCGGAAATGGTTAAATTCCCATCTGGCAGCACATCTGCTGCAATAGCCTTCCAGGGCTCAACCCAACATCCTCCTGGAGGTGATATTTTATTGTAAATGTCATATACATCCGCACTGGTTACTCCGCAAAAAGGGTAATCCCATTTCGAAGGGACCACCCGGTAGTCCTCTTCGGGTGTCAATGGTTCGGACACATATTCACCTTCATCATCGGTGAGGGTAGACGACAGCAGAGGTGACAGCCCTGGAAGGGGATACACCTCAGTTGTAACCTCAGGCAATCCGCTGTTAATGGCATTGATACAGGAAGATCCATGCTTTTGTACCACACCGGTGATATATGCAGCCGGGAAACAGGCTTCCAGATATTGACACCCTGTCCCTACATCTGCCATGCAAGGGGAACCGGTCTGCCCTTCATGGCGGTACTGGCCACTGATGGTATGGGTCAAACAACTGCCAGCTGGAGCGGTGTAATAGACTTTGATAAGATAATCTAAGCTGGAAAGATCAGCCGGATCTAAGCTATTAAAACCCTTGATCTCAATCGAGTTTGTTCCAAATACAACATTTAACCAAGAAATATTCTTCAAGTCAGGATGAAGAGATGCCACGGTCTTGGCCTCGTTAAAAGAAACAAGCGGTGGGTTTGGGTTTATCTGAATTTTAAAGTTGAAAATAGTTATGTCATCCAAGTCCTCGTTATCGTCAATGGAGAATAACAGGACCATCTCATGGTCATCATTGACAAAATCATCGTTGTCATTCGGGTTGCTGTCTTCGTCAAGACCGGTCAGGCAAATTGTGGCTGGGTCGTAAGGACACTGAGCTCTTAATTCAAGGGGGGAGAGAGAGAGAGAGAGAGAGAGAGCACACAGCATGGGCATGAGGAACGTTAGACGTTTCATCGGTTTTGGGTTTTTGAGATGAGAAGGAATATCAGGGTACAAAATACTCCACAGTCCTCTCATTGTCAATAGCAGATGTGTTAAATATTGGGCGTTGGGTATTGGGTGTTGTGGGCCCTCTGACCAGCGCAATCAAGCACCATGTGAGAAGCACCAATGGAAAAGCACCAAAAAACAAGTATCAAATTCCAAATCAGAAATTCCTGCCTCGCCGGCAAGCCGGCGAATGACCAAAACATACGATCCTGCTCATCCTCAAATCCTGAGAATCCTGATGCTGACAATGAGGGTATTGGGTATTGGGCATTCGGTATTGGGTCGCTCCGGCCCGGGCAGTCAAGCACCAGGGGAGAAGCACCAAATTACAAGCAGCAAATCACAAACAAATTCCAAATAAGAAATTCGAATGACCAAAACGGAATATCCCTGAAATCCGCGTGAATCCGTGATTCTGACAGTAGGCGGTATTCGATATAAGATTCACGGCTCACTAGCTTTCAGGGCCCTTTACCCATTACCTTTTACCCATTACCAGCCCAAAAGGAGCCTACTGCCCAGGTGGCGCAGCCACTGACGTGCTCAGGCGAAGGGCCGTATTAACCTCACCCCAACCCTCTCCTTGCTAAGGAGAGGGAGCAGATTTCGGTATATGATTCCCTGCTCACTAGCTTTCAGGGCCCTTTACCCATTACCTTTAACCCATTACCCGCCCAAAGGGACCCTGCTCCCCAAAGTGGCGCAAGCCACTAACGTGCTCAGGCGAAGGGCCGTATTAACCTCACCCCAACCCTCTCCTTGCTAAGGAGAGGGAGCAGATTTCGGTATATGATTCACGGCTCATGCTTTCAGAGCCCATTACCTTTTACCCATTACCCGCCCAAAGAGAGCCTGCTACCCAGGTGGCGACAGCCACTGACGTACTCAGGCGAATGGCCCCGAGGACTCGAGGCGAAAAGCCTACTGCAAAAGATTCAACAAATACTCCCCATACCCGCTCTTGAGATACTTGTGCCCCAGGGCTTCCAGCTGCGCATCATCGATAAAGCCCATCTGCCAGGCCACCTCTTCGATGCATCCGATCTTCAGCCCCTGACGGTCCTCGATGACCTCGATGAACTGGCCGGCCTGCTGCAGGGATTTATGGGTACCCGTATCCAGCCAGGCGGTACCACGACCCAGGACACTGACCTTGAGCTTGCCCCGCTCCAGATAGATCTTGTTGACATCGGTGATCTCGTATTCGCCGCGGGAGGAAGGCTTCAGGTTTTCGGCGATGGTCACCACTTCGTTATCATAGAAATACAAGCCTGGAACCGCATAATTCGACTTCGGATTTTTGGGCTTTTCCTCGATCGATAAAGCATTGAAGTTCTGGTCGAATGAGACGACTCCATATCGCTCCGGATCGGCGACCTGGTAGGCAAAGACCACCCCACCCTCCGGGTTGACATTCTCCCGAAGGTTTTCTTCCATACCCGCACCGTAAAAGATATTATCGCCCAGGATCAGCGACACCGGGTCATTCCCGATAAACTCCTTCCCCAGAACGAAGGCCTGGGCCAGTCCGTTTGGGACGACCTGCTCGACATAGGAGAAGTTCACTCCGATCTCAGAACCGTCCTTGAGCAGCTTCCTGAAATTGGGCAGATCTTCCGGGGTGGAGATCAGAAGGATATCCTTGATACCCGCCGACATCAACGTCGACAGGGGATAGTAGATCATCGGCTTGTCATATACCGGCATCAGCTGTTTGCTCACAGCCAGGGTGAGGGGATAAAGGCGGGTACCCAGCCCTCCGGCGAGAATGATCCCTTTCATCAGGCGTCGTGTTTATCCAATAGGTGAGTGACACGAAGCACCAGTTCAGTTGGCTTGAACGGCTTGGTGATAAAGTCATTTGCCCCCGCATCATAGGCTTCCATCACTTCTTCCTCCTGTTCGAGCTCCGAAATGATCACCACGGGTAATTTCACCCCTCGCTCCTTCCTGATCCATTTCACCAGATCCATGCCCGCACCATTCTGGAGGTTCAGACTGACAATGACCAGATCAGGTGCATCCATCTGGAGCAGATGCTGGGCGGATTCGGCATTCTTTGCTTTGGAGACCTGACATCCGATCTTCTGGAGGCGGAATTCAATCGCCGTGACCATGACATCTTCCTCTTCAACAAGCAATATCTTTTTCATGCAAAGGGTTTTTGGGCCGCCAAACAGCAACCGGCACAAAAATACGAATCCTCAAGGGGTTGGCCGGATCACTTAACGGACGAGCGCCTTCAATGCCTCGATCAGGGTGTCCAGGTGCGCCAACAGGGTCTGTACATCTACCTGATCTGCTTCCGGCCACCGCCCGTGCCGACTGCTCTCCTCGACCCGTTCATTCAAACGAATGACCTCCGCATCCCCGGTGTAGGCCAATGTAGACTTCAGGGAATGACTGGCTTGAAAGAGCGCCGCGATATCCTGCCGATCAACGGCATCCGACAATCGGCCGCGTTCCCGTGGCAATTCATCGATCAGCATCTCCAGCAAGGTCTGTCGCATGTCGGCATCGCCGCCACTCATCGTCTCCAGGTATTCCAGGTCAATCCGTGCCTCCATCGGTTTCATAGACTAATCGCTTTCAAGGGTGCGTATTGCAATATCCGGGCAAAGAGCTGTTCCGGCTCAAAGGGCTTGAGCACAAAATCCGTAAACCCCTTTTCATGTAGTTGGGGGTCCTGCGATACGTAGGCATTGGCCGTCATCGCCAGTACGGGAACCTGACGGATTCTGGCCATGTGATGACGTCGGATCAACAGTGTTGCCTGATACCCGTCCATCACCGGCATTTGCAGATCCATCAACACCAGGTCCACATCATGTCGTTCCAGCATCTCCAGGGCGATCTGCCCGTTTTCTGCCATGAGAATATTCACTTCCGGCCACTGCCGTTCCAGGGTTTTTCGGGCGACCAGCTGGTTCATTTTATGATCTTCGACCACCAGGATGGTTCCCCGAAATGCCCCGTCCGAGGACTGGATGACATCGCTGACCACATGCCCGTTAGCGAGCTTTGACTCCACAGCAAAACCCAGATCGACGAAGAAGGTGGTCCCGACTCCGATCTGGCTTTCCAACCAGATCTGGCCTTGTTGCAATTGGACGAGCTGGCGTGTGATCGCCAGTCCCAAACCGGTGCCTTCAAAGGTCTTGTTCTGATATTTGACCCGGTTGAAATCTTCAAAAATGCTTTGCTGGGCCTCTTCCGGAATACCGATACCAGTGTCTTCGATCCGAAATTTCAGGCGAACCTTTTCCTGGTTTCTCTCCATCAATTCGATATACAGGCCGACCTGGCCCTGTTCTGTGAACTTGATGGCATTTCCCAGAAGATTGAACAGGATCTGGCTCATCCGAAGTTTGTCGCCGATCAACTGATCTGGTACCTGATCTTCTATATGCATCTTCCAGCCCAGGTTCTTCTCCCTGACCTTGGTCCCCAGGATCTGTTCCAGATTGCGGCATACACTGCGGAGAGAAAAAGGCTCTTCCCGAAACTGGATCTTCCCGGCCTGAATGGCCGAAAAATCCAGGATGTCATTGACGATCCCCAGGAGGATATCCGAAGCGTCCCGGATGGCCTGGACCATTTGTTTCTGTTCTCCCTGCACACCGTCACCTGTAAGAATGACATTGGACAGACCCATGATCGCATTCATCGGTGTGCGCATCTCATGACTGATACTGGCAATGAACTGTTCCCGGATCTCGGTGGATTTACGGGCCAGGTCACGCGCCTTGCGCATTTCTTCCGTCTGGTAACGATCCGTCACATCCTGCAGGATACCCTGGACGATCTCCTGGTTGGTGGAGGTGCGGGTCAACCGGCACTGGACATGAAAAAAGCGATCTCCGTTACCGGATATCTTCATCCGGGTATCCAGGTTGACTTCCCTTCCAGACAGGGCGATTTTGTGGATTCGGCGCAATAAATGGTTGAGTTCGACACTGGGCAATCCATCCTTGACCTCACTGTCATCCGGTTTGGTCAGGGCCAGCACCTGATCGGACAGGATCAGCCGCCCGGAATCCGGATGAAATTCCCAACTCCCGATCCGGGCGATCTTCTGGGTCTCTTCCAGCCGGCGGATGAAATTCTGCCGTTCAATGGAAAAGCGCAACGTCTTGGCCAGTGAATTCTCGTCGTAGTCGCCCTTGACCAAAAAATCCTGAGCCCCCAACTGGACTGCCTCCAGCCCGAACACGCGCTCATCAAATCCGGTCAATACCACCACATTCTGATCAGGAAACTCCGCCTTGATCCGACGAATATTTTCGGGACCGGTACCATCCGGAAGCGTCAGATCGAGAAGGACGATGGCATATTCCTGTTCGGTTAGTTGCTCCAGGGCACCCTGGATGGATTGCGCCCGGTCAATCGCCCAATCACCAAAGCCGGACTCTTCGAGATAGATCTCGATGAGTCGTGCATCAGCCGGATCATCCTCCACCAGGAGGATATGGGTCTCTTGTTCCCTTGCGGGCAAGGCGTTCATACGTGCAAAAGAGCAAATATTGTGCCTTGAAGGAGGTTGTGAGGGGAGGAGGGGAGGAGTCGCGAAGTCGAGGGGTCGAGGAGAACGTTATGGGGTGATTTCGTTATTGCGTTATTTCGAACACCTGGAGAACCCCGGAGGGGTTTAATATCTGTAACCCGGATAACATCCGGGGTATCGATCGTGGAATAATACAACCACGGTGGGGTTGAATATTCACCTATGTCATTCAAGGGGAGGAGTCGAGGAGTCGAGGGGTCGAGGATAACGTGATGGATCACTCGCGGACGCCCGGCTTCAGGCTGCGGTCCAGAAAATCTGTCATTTTCCTGTACAGATGCAGTCGGGCATTGCCGCTCGCCAGGCTGTGGGCCTGGTTGATGTAGATGTAGGTATCAAACTGCTTGTTCGCATCCACCAATGCTTTGGACAGTTCAGCCGTATTCTGAAAATGAACATTATCATCCGCCAGGCCATGCACCAGCAGGAAATCACCTCGCAACTGATCGGCAAAATACACCGGTGAATTCTCGGCATAACCCTGCGCATTGGTTTTTTCCGTTTGCATATATCGCTCCGTGTAGATCGCATCGTACCATTTCCAGTTGGTCACCGGTGCCACAGAAATACCTGCACTGAATACATCATGACCCTTGAACAGGCACAATGCAGAAAGATATCCACCATAGCTCCAGCCATAAATGCCTATCCGATCTTCATCCACAAACGACAGTTCACCCAGATAACGTGCTGCAGCGATCTGATCCATTGTCTCATAATGGCCCAATTGCAACGTGGTTATTTTTTTGAATTCTTCTCCACGTGCCCCACCTCCTCGACCATCCACCGCTGCAATGATAAATCCACGGGCCGCCAGGTACTGAAACCACCAGTATTTTTGACCCATCCATTTGTTGGTGACTTCCTGCCGGCCCGGACCACCATAAACAAACATGATCAGGGGGTAGCTTTTCTCTGGATCAAACCCTGCCGGCTTGATCATCCATCCGTGAAGTGTGGTTTGTGCGGGTCCTTGAAAGGAAAAGAATTCGGCGGGTTGCACGCCATGTCCTTTTTGCTCTTTCTGGATCTCCCCGTTCGATTCTATCAGGCGATTGAATACACCATTCCGATCCAGGATGGCATAGGATGCCGGGGTGTTGATGGTCGTCACTTCCTGGACCATGACATCAAATGTGGTAGACAGTTGTGCCGCCTGAAATCCGGGTTCAGCAGGCAGCACTGTCAGCTTCCCGTCCGCCAGGGCAACCCGACAAATCTCCCGGTTGATCGGGGATTCCCGGGCCGATTGAAACCAGACTTCCCCCCGTTGTTCATCAACCCCGTAAAAATCTGTGACCTCCCACTCTCCACGGGTCAACTGCCGGATCAACTGGCCACTCATATCGTACAGGTATATATGATTCCACCCATCCATTTCACTGGTCCAGATAAACTGTTTTTCTCCGGCTAAAAAGCGCAAGTGGTCATGCAGACTGATATATCGTTTGTTCTTTTCTGTCAGCAGAATACGCGCGTCTCCGGTGTCTAAATGGAAAAGGATCAGATCGAGTTGATTCTGTTGCCTGTTTAATCGGGTCACGCAGAGTTCAGCGGGATCCGTAGTAAAGGTTATCCGGGGGATATATTGATCCTCCTCATCACCCAGATCCAAACGAGCCTTTTGCCCGCTGGCCAGATCATAGACGATAATACCCACCCTGGCCACGGCCTGCCCGACCTTGGGGTATTTATACGTTGTCCATTCGGGATAAACCTCATCCCGATACATGGTCATGGTAAACTCGGGGACTGCTGACTCATCAAATCGATAATAGGCGATCCGGGTACCATCCGGCGACCATTCGAATCCGCGGACCAGGCGGAATTCCTCTTCATACACCCAGTCTGAAGATCCATTAATGATCTTCCCGGCTTCGCCATCATGGGTCACCTGGATCTCCTGACCCAGACGATAATCACTGATAAACAGATCATTGTCCCGGACAAAGGCGACGCGGGTACCTTCAGGAGAAAACGTAGCATGCATTTGTTTCCCGGCTGCAGAAACCGGAAACATGGTTTTGGCCTGCCGGTCCCACACGTAGAAATTTGATCGCCGTGACCGTCGGTAGATCTTTTCC
>JAUIEA010000140.1 GCA_030429045.1 Bacteroidia bacterium
CACCGACGCCGCGGACGGCTCCTCCTTCACCGTGAGCATCGGCTCGGTGATGGTGACCGGTACGGTGAGCGGCGGCATGGTCGACGCGTGCGTGCCTGCCAACGACGGCCGTGGACAGACCCTTCGGGTCGAGGTGAACGCAGGCCCCCCGCGGGGAACCGCGATGGCGACCACCACGGCGGCGATCATGACCTCGATATGCTCGGCCATCCCCACGGCCGTGATGATGGAATCCACGGAAAAGACCAGATCGATCACGGCGATCTGGATCACGATGATCAGTTCATGCAGTCCGCTGTGGCGGGAATGGATCCTGGCTACTCTGGGCAGGGCCATCTCCAGCGGTCTGGCATCCGGGTATTCTGACTGATCAATATACATGAGCGAGGTCCCGTTGCGGGTTTCCTCCTGTGTCGGCAGCCGATCCGTGACAACCTGGATCTTGCCGATGTCCTGAATATCCATCGGAGGGAAGCCTCCAAAATTATCCGGACAGAACCACCCTCCATACGAATGGGGCTTTTTTGACTTCGACCCGGTGTCTACTGCCTCCTCCATGGTGAGGTCTTCGACATTGTCTGAATTCTTGTTTTGACCACAAGAGGTGATGGAAGCAAGTCCGATCATCATTACCGGTAACAGGAATCTGGCTTTGAACATAATCTGGTGTTTTTCGGGCATTCGCGTGGACATGCCCTGGTCAGGAAATAGATGTTGGATCAAAACTCGGCATCGCAGGTCCAGCTTCCAAAAACAGGGGGTAAAACAATGTAACGGAGATGTAAAATCACTGTAAGGGGCGATTCGAAGATACGGGAAGGGCCTGCTTGAGGAATTGGAAGTTCGGTATTCTGTGGTAGTGAGTTATGGCGTTATGGAGTTAAGGCGTTAAGGGGTTATTTCGAAATGAAAGCCTGAATCTGAATAGACGGAGGGACGGGACTTTGAGACGGAGAGACAAGTTGGAAAGCGGAAAGCGGAAAGCGGAAGGTGAACATTGTGACTGTGGGACTTTGAGACGGTGGGACTCTGAGGCAAAGAGACGATCCGAAAACCTGAAGGCTCGTATCGGCTGCTTTTTAACCGCCGGGGAGGTCAGCTGCCGCCACAGACTCTTGCATTTCCTTTTTGCAGTGAGAAGAGGACAAGATGTGACTATGGGACTCTGAGACGATGAGACAATGCGGAAGGGGGAAAGCGGAAAGCGGAAAGCGGAAGGTGAACATTGTGACTGTGGGACATTCAGACGGTGGGACTCTGAGACGGAGAGACGATCTGAAAACCTGAGGGCTCGTAGCGGCTGCTTCAGCTGTCGCCTTAAACTCCTGCATTTCTTCTTTGTGGTGAGACGAGGACAAGATGTGACTATGGGACTCTGAGACGATGAGACGATGCGGAAAGCGGTAGGGGGCAGGCGAATAGCGAATAGCGAATAGCGAATAGCGAATAGCGAATAGCGAATTTCAGGCTCTCTACATCAACTGAATCATTTTCGCATATTTTTTAGGATTTTTTCTGAAAATTATAATAAGTTGTTTTTCAATATTATAGTCATCTACAAACGGTTACAACCGTTTTCAAACGACATTAAACGTCTTGCATACGACTGTGCAGAACCGGTGCCCTCACCTTTGGAACATCGAATCGAATTATTCACGTTTCAAAATCAAGTATCATGAAACAGCTCGTTAATCGCGTCCAACTGATCGGTAACCTGGGAAAGGATCCCGAACTCACACAAACCGCAACAGGCAAGCAACTCCTTCGGGTGAGCCTCGCCACCAACGAATCCTACAAAGACGCGAAAGGTGAATTTGTCACCAACACCACCTGGCACAACCTCATCGCCTGGGGCCCCTTGGCCGAACGCATGGCCAAGCGTCTCAGCAAAGGGGAGAAGATCGCCGTCGCCGGCAAACTGAACCATCGCCAGTACGACGACAAAAACGGCGAACGGAAGTACATGACCGAGATCGTGGTCCAGGACTTCATGGACTTCGTCGGTCGAAAGGAGAACACAGGAAAGAACGAGGACAACCTCCCGTTCTGAGCATCCGAAGCCGGCGGGCTGAGTCCGCCGGCTTCCTCTCCAATCAGACACCTTTTTCATCAAGAAAATTCCGGATCATGCAAGAGAATTTCCTGCATTTCGTCTGGCGTACCGGTCGTTTTGATCAACAACACTTGCGGACCACTGCCGGCAAATCCATTTCTCTCTTTCGCAGGGGGATCTATGACGGACATGCCGGTCCCGATTTTACAAATGCTCACCTGCGTATCGGCGATACCGTCTGGCATGGCCACATCGAGATGCACGTTTTTGCTTCCGAGTGGTACCAACACAAACACCAGGAGGATCCCAATTATGATGGCACCGTTCTCCATGTCGTCTGGGAAGAGGACCAGCCGGTCTTTCGCCGGGATGGCACCCGACTGCCCTGCCTGGAAATGAAACCCCTGGTCCACCCTTCCCTGTTGGGCCAATACCAACGGCTGATCCAGGATGGCAATGGCATCCCCTGCAAATTCAGGCTGCCTGAAATACCGGACCTGGTCAAGTCGAGTATGCTGGATCGGGTTCTGATCGAACGCCTTGAACACAAGGCCGACCGGATCCAGCATCTGCTCGAACAACAAGAAGGCGACTGGGAACAGACCACCTTCATCACTCTTGCGCACGGTCTGGGGATTCCCGCGAATGCCGAACCACTGGAACAACTGGCCCGGCAACTACCCTTGCGCCTGCTCCAGCGTTATCGGCACAACCCGATACAGGTCGACGCAATGATCCTGGGTATGGCCGGCTTGCTACGCGAAGACGACTGCACAGAATACCCCCGACAGTTGTGGAAGGAAAGCCAATTCATCCTGCGCAAGCACCATCTGAAACCACTGACCGCCAATCGCTGGAAATACCTGCGCATGCGGCCCGTCAGTTTTCCCGACCTCCGCCTGGCTCGCTTGTCCGGCCTGGTCATCCATCATGAAAACTGGCTGGCCAACATTCTCTACGCGGCCAATGCCCGGGAATGGATGAACAGTCTGGAAGTGGGCCTGCACCCCTATTGGACCACCCACTACCGACTGGGAAAAGCGTCATCCCCACGGATCAAAACCCTGGGAAAATCTATGGCCCAGACCCTGGTGATCAATGTCATGATTCCGATACTCTACACCTACGGACGCAGCCGCGGTGAATCCATCTGGCAGGAAAAGGCCCTGGAACTGCTTTCCAAACTTCCTGCCGAACAGAATGCAATCATGAAGACCTGGACGCAATATGGGATCAGGCCGACCAGTGCGGCGGACAGTCAGGCGTTGCTCCAGCTTCGGCAGGCCTATTGCCTGAAACGGAAATGCCTGCACTGTGCACTCGGGTGCCATCTGATCAAAGAAGCCTCAGCCATACCTGGAAAAACCAGGAAACAATTGATCACTCAATAACAGATCGACGCAATTCCATTCTGCCAGCTAGGTGGTGTCCGTATTTTTTACGAATTTTAAGGACGACAAATTCGAGGCGAATGGCAGGTAAGGAATTGCAGGAGCAACTGTTTGATATTCTTCATGGACGGTTTGCCAGCAAGAGCGATCTCGTCGAAGATCTGATGAAGGTATTCGGCTATAGCCGGGACACCGCCTACCGGCGTATCCGGGGCCAATCTCTGCTCACCCCAACAGAGGTGGCAAAAATGGCCATCCATTACAATCTGTCGTTGGATCAGCTGGTCTTTGAACAGACCAACAAGGTGATGTTCACCTTTAATGCCTTCAATAAGGTGGTCACCGATTTTGACGACTACTTTGATGGTATCCTTGAACACCTCCAACGAGTCAGAAGGATTCCCGATGTGACCATTCACTACTCCTCCCTCGAAATCCCGATCTTCTATTATTGCTTCTTTCCCGAGCTGATCAGCTTCAAACTCTATGTGTGGGGCAGGGCCATCTGGGACCTCCCCTTCTGCCGGGACCTGCCATTTTCATTTGACCTGATCTCTCCATCCGCTACAGCCAAGTCCAGAGAAATGCTGGAATTCTATCTCCAGCTTCCTTCCGTGGAGCTGTGGAGCCTGAACATCTTTGACAATACCCTCAACCAGATCGAATATCATCTCAATTCCGGCATCTTCAAAAACAAATCGGACGCCATCCTCCTGGTCGAACGAATGGAGACCCTCTCCCAGCATATGAGGGATATGGCTGCACATGGTCGCAAACGCCACCTGGGATCCAAAGAAGATCTCTCCAACATGGAACTCCTCCATAATGAGATGATCTACACCAACAACACCATCATGGTAACCTCTCCATATGCCAACGGCGTGTTTACCACCTTCGGAAATCCGAACTTCCTGTTCAGCGATGATCAGAAAATCGTCACGTATACCAAGGACTGGTTCAACCGGGTCATCGAAAAATCACACCCGCTCAGCAAAGGCGGAGAAAAAAGTCGCAACTGGTTTTTTCATCAGCTGGATGAACGGGTGAACCGGAGCAAGATACGCCTGCAAGCGATGATTTGAACGGGGACTGAGAGACGGTTAGACTGAGTGACAAAGTGACTCAGAGCTCTAGGGCCTGAATAATTGTAATGGTGACTATAGTCGCCAGTGGAAAAGAACCAAAAACAAGGAATAGAAAATTCCTACTTGTCACGGCAGAGAATGCTGAAACCCAGAACAAAAGATCGTATTGGCTGCTTTTCTTGAGACAGAGCGACGAAGAGACTCAGTGACGAAGAGGACCGGGTGACTTTGAGACGAAGAGAAATACCGGCCAGCCCGTGTGGATGGAACCCCAGTGGATGTAGCCTTGTATGATCAGGTTGTCAAGCCCTGAAGGGGCGCAATAATACGAATGCCAATCTTTCAATAGGTTCTGGTGCCACTTACGGGCATCCAGATTGCATAGCCAATAGTAGCTATGTCAGGAAGCGATAAGGAATGGAAAATACTTGCCTGCCGTAGCGAATAGCGAATAGCGAATAGCGAATAGCGAATAGCGAATAGCGAAAATGGTGACTTTGTGACTCTGGAACCTTGAGACGGTGAGTCCATGATGAGGTGAGTCACAATATTTAAAACGATAAAATAAATCCCATCTGTGACGGTATAACTTCCGACCCAGATGGGATCTCAACATAAGTTCAAAGGGACAAGAGTCGGTTAAGGAACTACCAATCAATCCTCCTTGTCCTCGTCTTTTTTCTTATCCTTCTTCACAAATCGCTTGCCGGATTCGAGCTTCCGGGAAACCGCAGAATAGGGACCACTCACCACTTCTTCCTCACCTGTCAATCCGGAAACGATTTCGATATAGGAATCATCCTGGATACCTGTCTTGACCTCCATCATCGCTACTGTATCACCAACGGCGACAAAGACCACTTCCTTGATCTCCTTGGACAGCTTCTTCTCCTCTTTGGCCAAACCCGCTGTGCTCTCTTCGCTGTCTGTTTTTTTCTTCTTTTCCTCGCGGGTCGTCACCGCCTGGATAGGGACACTGAGCACGTTGTCCACCGAGTTGGTGAGGATCTCTACGGATGCCGACATCCCGGGGCGGAACGGCATTCGACCAGTAGACTTCTGCAGATCCATATATGAATTCGGATCGATCAGGATCTTGACAATGAAATTGGTCACCTGATCGGTCGTCAGCGACCCGCCCAGTCCGGATGTATTCGCGGCACTGTTGGCGATCTGGGTCACTGTGCCCATAAATTTCTTTTCGAGGTAGGCATCCACTTCGATCTCCACCAGATCCCCCAGATGAACGCGGAGGATATCATTTTCGGAGACTTCGACCTGCACCTCGATCTCACTGTAATCCGCAATGCGCAAGATCTCCGTACCTGCCATCTGGATGGTTCCGACGACTCGCTCACCCTGTTCGACATTGAGTAAGGACACCACGCCACTCATCGGAGCGACGATGGAGGTCCGCCGGAGATTGGTCCGAATCTCCTTCAGTGAGGCCTCGGCGCTTTTCACGCTGAATTCAGCACCTTTCGCCGCCTCCTGGGCAGAACGAATGCTGGCCTCTGCTGCGCGGAGATTGGCTTCCAACCCGCGCAAAGTCGCCAGGCTCTGTTCAAATTCTACATCGGAGATCACCTTCTCCCGGTGCAATTCTTCATTCCGCTTGTGCAGGTCGCGTTGATTCGCCAGCTGGGCTTCGATCTGTTCCTTCTGTGCCCGGGTCTGCTCAATGGCAGATCGGGAGTTTGCCGTCTGGGCCTTGGCCGTATTCACACTGGCGACGCCACGCTCCACGGCTGAGACATAGGCCTCCGGGTCTATCTTGGCCAGCAGTTGTCCGGCCTTTACGGTGTCACCTTCTTCGACATACAGTTCCACCACCTCACCAGAAACATCCGAACTGACTTTCACTTCGGTCCGTGGATAGACGCGGCCGCTGGCGGATACCTTTTCCTGAATGGTCCGGCGTTCAACTTTGGCCAATTCGACCTCTTCCCCTTTCGCTGTCGACTTTCCCTTGATCAGGACAGCGATGATCAGGACCAGCAGGATACCGCCCAGCCACCAATAGATCTTACGATTGCTTTTCATCTTATTCATGCTTGGATGTCAATTCAATGTCAATGATTTACCCAGATAGAAGTCCAGCACTTTCATACGGAAGAGATATTCATACTTTCCGATGATCACCTGACTCTCGGCATTGTCCAGATTGGCCTTCGCCTGAGCGAATTCAACTGCGTTGGCAGCTCCGAGTTCATATCGTTTGTTCAATGCCTGATAGGACGCCTGTTGGGATCCAAAGGCATCCACGGCTGAGGTATATTGCAGACGCGCAGCGCGGGCTGCCTGGATGGCTTGTTCTACATCGGATTTCAGCTGCTGACGAGTCTGCTCACTGTTGATCCGGGCTTGTTGTACGGCAATTTTTGATTGCTGTACAGCTATATGGTTGGTATGGTTGTTATAGATCGGTATGGAAAGGCTGACGCCCAGGTTCTTACCGAAGTTCCGGTCCAGCTGATCGGCAAATGATACTGTAGGAAAGGTAACGCCCGTCAGGGTATATTGCGCGAGGTTGGCTTCTTCCCCATCGATCACAACCGGTACAGCTGTGCCCAGAGTGGCCGTCGCATTGGAGAAATCCGGCTGTGCATAATCCAGGAAATTATTGGAATAGGCACTGCTCAATCCGCCGAAAAGGCTGATTGATGGATAGAAGCCGGATTGAGCAATGGCCTTCCCTTTTTCTGCACTTGCCTCCATCAACTCCGCCGCTCTGATGACTGGCTGGGTTTGCAAGGCCATCTGAAAGACTGATTCGGAAGTGAGCGCACTCGGGTCGGCAAGGGCCATGGGGTCGAAGTCGGGTCGCTCGAAGCGAAGGTCCTGAGCAGGGTCTACCAACATCAGCTGCTTGAGGCTGAGGATCGCCTGGTCCAGGGTGTTCTGACTGACGACCACCTGATATTCGGATTGGGCCAGTTGGGAGGCAATGACCAGGCGCTCATTATCCGGACGCAGGCCTGCCCGAACCAGCTTCTCGCTCTGGGTCAACTGGTCTCTGGACAAGTCCACCTGCCGCCGGGATGTCTGCAATTGTTCTTCGGCAAACAAGACATTGAGGTAGGCGGTGGCCACCATCAGTGAGATCGAATTGCGGGTATCATCTGCAGTGGCCTTGTTGGCCTGCACGTCAATTTTAGCTTTTTTCAAACTGTTAGTGACCCGAAAACCATTGAACAGCAGCCAACCCGCATTGATCTGGCCATTGCTGAATTGGGTATTGGCTTCGATAAAATCATTCGTCGTCGGGTCGATGGTCCGTCCAAACTGGTAGCCTCCCGCCAGGCTGGCATTGAGGTTGGGCAGACGGGCAAATTGAAATCGCTTGATCTCCAACATAGCCGATTCGACATTCAGATCAGCTGATTGCACACCCAGGTTGTTTTCCAGCGCTGTGCGTACACAGCGTTCCAAGGGCCAGATTTCCTGACCGGATGAAAGAGGAGAAAACGCAAACCAACAAAAAAGACCGAGGATCAATCCACGCATAACGATACTTTATCTTGCCACAAGTTTAGCAAGATGCCGGGGGATGACCTAAACTATTGGATGAATGACAGAAGTCTGCCGATAAACGTCAGTTCAGCAGTCCATTTTTCCGGGATGCCCTACCGCTGGAAAGCCTTGAAGCTACGGGCCCCGATGATCCTGTCGTATCGCTCACCCAGGGGCCGGTAATACACCAGGATGGTGTAATCATTCTCTGTTTCGTACCAGTTGCCTTCCGTTTCCTCAAAATCGGGCAGGTAAGGAGGGCCACTCACCAGCCCGTAAGCATAGTTGTAGTACCCCTGCTTGAGGAGCACGTTCAGGTGGTAGGCATGATCGACTTCGCTGTATTCCATGCGGTAATCCGACCAGGGCTGAAAGTCGTTAAACGCCCCGAGGACATAAAGATCCGCCCCCTCGAACGGCAATGGCTTTTCAAACTTGAAATGCACGTTGGCATAATCGGCGTAGACATTGGCATCATCACCGATGTCAAAATTCTGGATGACAAACTTGCCGTTAGCATCCGGATTTAACAGATAGGCGCTGTAGGTCCGGCTGCGATCGGCAAAGAGGAAAATATCGGTCTGGTAGGGGGTCTGGCGCATATCCTCGATACGCTCACTCCGGTTTTGCAGGCTGCGCAGGTCAAAGAATCGAAATTCCTTTCCGCCGGGAAACGCAAGCCGATCCTGGTAATCGAAATCCAGGATTCGCTCCCGGATGAAAAAAGGCTCTACGCCGATGGCGGCGCCCTGCCAATAGCCATTCTGCAGGATGGTCGTGCGAATCTCCTGTCGAGGGAGGCGAACGTCCAGTTTCTTCAGATCGACCGTGAAATCGATTTCCTGGTGCGTCCGGGCTTTCTCCACCATGGCCGCCTGTCGGGTGATTGGCAGGATGACCACCTGATTTTCCACCACCATGAATCGGCGGACTATGGCCAGTTCATTCCCCTCCAAAAATACCTTCAACAGATAATTTCCAGACTTTTTGATCTGGATATCCCGATTGGGAATGGCCAGGCGGTGATGCATATACTGGGTCCGCGGTGAAAAGGAAAAGGACTGCTGTTCAATGCGATTGTTATTGAAGCCCTCCAACCATTCGAATTCTGAGAGCTGCCCTTCCGACCAGTCGGCATCGCGTTGCTCAATGGTGTACCAGTAATTGCCGTTATCTCCGGAGAGGTCATCAAAGGACAGGATGAGGGCGCCTACCTGGCCCAGCTGAAGGACGGGTTCGGCCAGTTCATCGGAGGAGGGATAGAACTTGACAGACTTGATAAACTCAAGGAAGATCGCATTATAGGTATCCTCCTGGGCGAGCAGCGGTTGTCCGGCCCAGTTGAGAGTTAGGAGGATGAAAAGGAAACGGAGCATAATTACACAGGATCAACGAAACGATTCGCCCTCGCATGAGGTCGCCTTCATGATGTACACGCCAAAGATCGCCATTTGTTGCAGATCAGGCCCCCAGTTGGTCGTCCTTAACGCGGTGATAACCAT
>JAUIEA010000141.1 GCA_030429045.1 Bacteroidia bacterium
GAATAGGCCTGGGCAGTTTCGGCCTGGCCTTCCTGTTCGGGTTTCTGGCCGCCATTGGCAGCCAGGCCAGAAGCAGTGCTACACTCAGTACGGTCATCAGTTTTCCGTTGGTGATCGGCCTGGCCATGTTATCCGGCAAGATCACCCGGGCTGGCTTGATGGCCGGTACCACCTGGAATATGCTTCGTGAAGATTTTCTGATGCTCATCGGATTAGACTTCATGATCGGCGGGTTGGGTCTCCTGCTATTTACCTACATTTGGCGGGATTGCTTCGTAGTATAGTTTATGGAGTGGAAAGGTCCTGTTCGGTCATGAAGTCGTTAAAAACATATGGATGGAAGATTTTGGGAGTGCTTCTGGTAGCCTACTCCCTGATCGCCGGAATGCTCATCCCCCTGAAGCCTGGAATTCTGGAAGTTTCGCCTACCTCCCTGGGCCCGGATACCCTGGTCGAATTGCATCTGACCGGCTACAACACACGGTTTACACGTTCTGATGATACACGGGTCTGGTTGAAACTCAACAATGAGTTTATGATCCTCGCCGATTCGATCAGTGTCATCAATGATAACCAGCTCATCGCGACCATACATGTTCCGCCCTATTTTCCGATACCGGAACAAACTGTTGATTGTGCGGTGATCGTTGACAATTCGATCGATGGGGCATTTGTAAAACCGTCCGCCGTCTTTCTGCACCAGGGCGAGAAAAACCTGGATCTCGGCTATGCCTATTGGCGCAAGAATCCGATCGACAACCTGCACACCGAACAGTTTACCGGGTTTCCGTTCCGGGGTATCCTGGAAGAAACCATCCGGAATACCTACTACCATGTACCGATGTGGTTCGGGATGATCTTCCTGTTCCTGTTTTCCATGATATTCAGCATTCGCTTTGTCCGGGGGACGGACCCCATGGGGGCGGCGAAGACCAGGTCCCTCAATCAGGTCGGGCTGCTCTTTGGCATACTGGGCTTGATCACAGGGGCCATCTGGGCAAAATTCACCTGGAACGCCTTCTGGAGCATGGATGTCAAGCAGAATATGGCTGCGATCGCCACACTGATCTATCTCGCCTACTTTTTATTGGCCAGATCTTTTGACGATCCGGACAAGCGCGATCGGGTGACTTCAGCATACAATATCTTTGCCTTCCTGACCCTGATCCCACTGCTGTTTATCATCCCTCGGATGACAGACAGTCTGCATCCCGGGAATGGCGGCAATCCGGCCTTGGGCGGGGAAGACCTGGATTACACCATGCGCATGGTGTTTTATCCGGCAGTCATCGGTTGGACATTATTGGGATTCTGGCTGGCGGACCTGCTCTATCGCCTGCAGGTGATCCAACATCGCATCAACGATCAACAACATTGAACCATATGGGAAAGCGTATCATGGCCGTTATCGTCTTCTGTATGATCACATCGATGAGCTGGGCAGCATCCCCGGTTCAAGATTTCTTTCGATCTACGGGGAAGATATATGTGGTATTTGCCGTAATCCTCAGCATCTTTGTGGGGATTATTCTGCTACTGGTCAGAATGGAAAGACGAATTAATCGAATTGAGAATCAAATAAATCCTTCATGAAAGTCGGAGATATCAGTTTTTACGAAAGTGTCCAGAAGAACTTTGATAAAGCTGCCGGACACACAGATTTGCACAAAGGTCTGCTAGAACAGATCAAAGTGTGCAATTCGGTCTATTCGATGCGATTTCCCGTTAAGATCGGGAATGAGTATCAGACCATTGAAGCCTACCGGGTTCAACATTCTCATCATCGACTTCCGACCAAAGGAGGGATTCGATACAGTATCCATGTCAACCAGGAGGAGGTCATGGCACTGGCATCGTTGATGACGTACAAGTGTGCCATTGTGGATGTTCCCTTTGGCGGAGCCAAGGGAGGGGTGAAGATCAGTCCTCGAAAATATACCTCCGGTCAGCTGGAAAAGATTACCAGACGGTATGCTGCTGAGCTGATCCGGAAAAATTTTATTGGCCCCGGTATCGACGTACCTGCTCCCGACTATGGGACAGGTAGCCGTGAAATGGCCTGGATCCTGGATACGTATCTCAGCTTCAATCACGGTGAGATTGACGGTGCCGCCTGTGTCACTGGAAAGCCTGTTGACCAGAACGGAATTCGCGGACGTGAAGAAGCCACCGGTCGTGGCGTTTACTACGGCTTGCGGGAGGCCTGCAACTTCAAGGATGATATGGCCAAGCTGGGCCTGAGTACGGGCATGGCCGGCAAGACCATGGTCATTCAGGGGCTGGGTAACGTAGGTGCCTTTACGGGGACCATCTGCCAGGATGAAGGGGATGTCAAGGTCATTGGCGTTGCCGAATATGAAGGCAGTATCTATTCAGAGAAAGGCATCGACATTGCCGGGTTGGTGAAGTATCGGAAAGAAACGGGCTCCATCCTGGGATTCCCGGGTACGAAAACGTTGAAGGACAGGACCTCAGCGCTGGAACTGGAATGTGATATCCTGGTTCCGGCAGCCCTGGAGAGCCAGATCCATATCGGCAACGCAGCCAAGATCAAGGCCAAGATCATTGGCGAGGCGGCCAATGGCCCGATCACGGCGGATGCAGAGGAAATCCTGCTCCAGAAAGGTATTCTGGTAGTGCCGGATATGTACCTCAATGCCGGTGGTGTGACGGTATCCTATTTCGAATGGTTGAAGAACCTGATCCACATGCGTTTTGGTCGCATGGAAAAACGATTCAATCAGCAGACCTATGACAATATCGTCCAGCTGGTCCTGAATATGACCGGAAAGAAATTGGGTGATCGCGAAAAGGCCCTCGTTGCACGCGGAGCCGATGAAATCGACCTGGTACGGTCCGGTTTGGAAGAAACCATGATCACTGCCTATCAGCAGATCAGGGAGATCTACAAGCGGAAAAAGAAGATCCAGGATATGCGTACGGCCGCATTTGTCAGTGCCCTGAACAAGGTAGCCAACGACTATATCTCTCGCGGAATCTTCCCATGATGCGGTTGGTATAGGCCGATTTTGACCGATAATCGTTAAGGGAGGATGAATTTTGTAAAAAAAGCATCCTCCCTTTAAACTTATTTTAATAATCGCAGTTATTCGATATAAAATTCTCCATGATCGATTTTAAGTTAGATAAAGTGGATCTGCGCATATTGCGGATCCTGCAAGAGAGC
This sequence comes from Bacteroidia bacterium, assembly GCA_030429045.1. Taxonomy (GTDB): domain Bacteria; phylum Bacteroidota; class Bacteroidia; order Chitinophagales; family Saprospiraceae; genus JAGNXB01. The sequence goes on from JAUIEA010000141.1 coordinate 3,188, forward strand.
AGCAAGATTACAAATCTGGAATTGTCAAAAAGGATTGGCTTGTCTCCTGCCCCCACACTGGAACGGGTGCGCAAACTGGAGCAGTCGGGTGTGATCATGAGTTATCATGCGATGGTAGACCCTCAGGTCATTGGCCTGAATGTCCAGACATTTGTCCTTGTGTCCCTGGCCTGGCAGAAAGAAAATGCCCTCAACCAGTTCCTGGATAAGATCAAGAAGATCCACGAGATCACCGAATGCTATATCATTACCGGTGAGGCAGACGTCTTGATCAAGATCGTCGTCAAGGATATCCCTACCTACGAGCAGTTGCTGTTCAAGACATTGAGCCAGATCGAAGAGATCGAACGATTGAAAACCCTGATGGCCCTGTCCATGGTCAAGCAGTCGAAGGTCCTTCCTTTTGATTACGAGAATCCGGATGCACTCTAACGCCAGCCTGCAGACATTCGCCTGATATGGGCCGTTCTTCCAAAAAACAATCCCTGTTGTGGGAAGTACGCCGCGCCGATAAAACATTGGCGGGATACGTTCTAGGCACCATGCATACCCGCGATCAGCGGGTACATGCATTTCTGGCACCATTGGAGCCCTACATAACCCAATGTCAGGTCGTGGCCACGGAGTTTTCGATCCATGAGACGGGAGGAATGCACGGTGCATCCTTGGAACCCGTTGCAGATTGGACCACCAGGCTGTCCAAAAAGCAGAAAAAGATGTTGACCAGGTTGTTGGATCAGCATCAATTGGGCGGGCTGGATGCATACCGGGAATTGCCACCACTCCTCCTCTTGCAGGCCCTGGTGGAAGAATTGCTCGGGAAGGAATCCGCCCAGCCATTTGACCTGGTTCTGGCGATCAAGGCAGAAGCGGCAGGACTGTCGGTGGCCGGTGTGGAAACACTCCCTGAACAACTGGCCATCCTGCAAACGATACCCGTTGACGTGCAGTTGAAACAACTCACAGAGGTCCTGGCCCATCAGAAGAGGTACAAGCGGCAAGTTCGCAAACAGGTGAAATGGTATCTCCAACAGGATATCCGCCAACTGTATAAAGTGACCCGCAAACAATTGGGACGCCTGCGCAAACGGCTCCTGCTGGACCGGAACAAGCGGATGGCAAAACGAATGGCGGCCATGTATGCACAACAAGTCCATTTCGTAGCGATCGGGGCAGCCCATTTGTGGGGCAACAAGGGCGTCCTTGCCGGATTGAAAAAACGTGGATATCGCGTCAAACCCATTTTATTCAGCGCCGATGACTGAACCGCGCTCCGCATTGGTATTGGGGGCCACTGGCTTGGTTGGCCATCGGATCGTAGAAGAGTTACTCCTGGATCCGACGTATAAACACATCCGGCTGTTCGTCAGACGCCCCACGGGATGGTCCGATCCGAGAGTTGAGGAAGTGATCCTGTCAGATATGTCTGACCTTCCGGATTCACCCGCACTCTTTCTGGCAGATGACCTGTTTATTGCCTTTGGCACAACCATCAAGAAGGCCGGACATGAAGACGCTTTCCGAAAGATCGACCTGGAGATCCCCCTGGCCTTTGCCCGGCACGCCCGGGAAGCGGGAACGGACCACTGTCTTCTGGTGTCCTCCGTCGGTGCAGATGCACGATCAAAGATCTTTTACAGCCGGATAAAAGGCGAATTGGAAGATGGACTGGAGGAGATCGACTTTGAATCACTTCAGATCTTCCGGCCTTCCTTTCTGATGGGTGATCGTCAGGAATTCAGGCTGGGTGAATGGATCGGAATCGGGATTTCCCGTTTACTATCCCGCATCAAGGATGACCTCTTTGGCATCTATTCACCCATGCCGGTCCCCATGCTGGCCAGGGCCATGGTCATTGCCGCCCGCATGGAACTGGATGGCCACTTGATCTATCATTATCGGGAAATTAAAAACCTGTCCCGACAAAAGCTTTGAATTTTGGAAAAACAAAAGGTTGTACGAACCAGTCAGATCCGTATCAATGTCGGTCTGAATGAAGCAAATATTCCTGTTGACATTACCTGGGAAGCAGATGATCAAAAAGGGGTGGAGCCTCAACCCTGTAAGGCGATGTTCCTCTCGTTGTTCGAACGTCAGGCCAAGGAAACCCTGAAGATCGATCTGTGGACAGAGGATATGCAGGTCGTAGAAATGGATCGGATGATCTTCCATACCCTGCGCGCCATGAATGATACCTATCTGAAAGCGAGCAACCATGTGGAGCTGGCCCAGCAATTCCAACAATTTGTCCATTACTTTGGCGAAAAGACCGGGATTATCCCCACAGAGAATCCGCCCGCCTGACCCTGGGCACAAGTGCTGAATTCGGCTGTAAATCGTGCAAAAAATCAAGATAGATTCTTGAAAAGACGTACCTTTGCAGCCGGCGAGGACTATACGACCAGCTCCCTCTAAACTCCCCCAGGGCGGAAACGCAGCAAGGGTAGGAGGTTGTAGCGGTGCGATATAGTTTCTCGCCTTTTTTTATGCCCCTCCCACCCGGGCGCCCCAGAGCGCAAACGGGAGATTTACCAGGATTCCCGGAAGAATGATCCACCACGGATAGGGCAACGGGAGGAAGTTGATCAAGGCAAAGACAGTCAGACCTATCCCGATGATCCGGCCCACCGGTTGAGGATCGGCATCCGTAATGCGACTGCCCGCAAATCCCCCTCCGAAGGCGCCTGCAGCGTAGCAGAGTGGTACCGACAGCAATTGCCAGATCGACAGCCCCTGAATATAGGTCGCCATGGCTTCCGGGTTGGTATAATCCGGATCCACAGCAGGTGGCGAAAGGGCTTGCAGCAGACTTTGCACCATTCCCAGCAGGACGACTCCAATGACAATCCCTCCAATCACAGCTAACATTCGTCTTCCCATGTCTCGCTTTTTTTGGTAAAATAGGGATTTCATCCCGGTGGAAATGAAAGGTGTATCCCACCATATCCCTACCTTCGGCCTGAAAAATCCACTCAATGAAGTTCTTTATCGATACGGCAAATTTGGCAGACATCCGGGAAGCACGCGACCTGGGAATTCTTGATGGTGTGACGACCAATCCCAGCCTTATGGCAAAAGAAGGGATCTCTGGCCAGGACAATATCCTGAAACACTATGAAGCGATCTGCCAGATCGTCGACGGGGATGTCAGTGCAGAAGTGATCGCTACAGATTATGAGGGCATCGTTGCAGAAGGGAAGCGTCTTGCGGCCCTGGCTCCGAATATAGTCGTGAAGGTGCCGATGATCAAAGACGGCATCAAAGCCATCCGGTATTTTTCAGATCATGATATCCGAACCAACTGTACCCTGGTATTTTCGGCAGGTCAGGCCATCCTGGCAGCCAAGGCAGGTGCAACCTATCTCAGCCCCTTTATCGGACGTATCGATGATATCAACTGGGACGGGATGGAACTGATCCACCAGATCGCAGAGATCTATGCTATCCAGGGGTATGACACGGAGATCCTGGCCGCCTCGATCCGCAACTCAAAGCATATCGTCGATGCAGCGAAATCAGGTGCGGATGTGGTGACCTGTCCCTTGAGCGCCATCCTTGGCCTCCTCAAGCATCCATTGACCGATATCGGCCTGGCCCAGTTCCTCAACGATCATAAAAAGGCAAACAGCTAGGGCAGGATCAGGGTATCCCGGTCCATGCTCAATCCCGTAAATACACCAATCGGGTTGGCTGTTCCGGTCACGGTGGACAGGATCAGACCGGGTTGCCCGAAGGGGTTCAGATTCGCACCGATCGACTGGGTCAGGGTGTTCAGATAGGTAAAGTAAGGCTCGTCCATATGGACGAGCGTATGGATCAGCGTATCCCCCGACTCAAACGAAAATCCTGTTCCGAATGCCCCCTTTTCAGTGTCGAAGAAATCATCATCCACCAAGAAATCCTGGAGGACACTGTCCCGGCTGCCAAAATTGACCATTCTGCGGTAATAATTGCGCGTGGCCAAATCCTCTGTGAAATAGGTGATCACCCTTGCCTTTCCCGTAGAATTGGTTTCCACTACCAGGCTGTCCATGGGGACCACCGGGAGAATTCGTGTTTCGCCGGTAATGGTCAACCCATCCTGAAATTCAATGAAGAGCTGGAAGGTCAGGTCCGTTCCCTCCGGAACGATCTCATCCGATCCATAATTACTGAATTGAAGGGTGAGTGGATCAAAAAAGACCTGGTTCTCCAGCAGGATATTCTTCCCATCCACCTGGATCGTGACCGTCGCCCCGTTCCAGAGTGCGGCGGTCGGGTCCTCCAGGTCGAAGGTTGCAAAATAGGAGGCTGACCGGGTCAGGAGCAGCCGGTAGGGCTTTCCCGGTTCGAGGTAACACTCGACCACAGGCTGGCTGTTGTAATCCGGTAAGTCGATGTCAATTTCCTTTTCCAGATTGCAGGCACCCAGAACCAGGATGGAGAAAAAGAGGATTGTTTTCCAGGAGAAGGGCATCGGATCTAGAATTTGAAGTTATAGGTCAGAGACGGCAGGATAGGAAAGAGAGACACTTGTTTGGCTTTGATGCCCACCACTTCCTCTATCCCGAGATCGGTGTTTGTTTTGGTTTCCGCATCCAGATAGAGGAAATACGGATTCCGGCGGTTGTAGACATTGTACACACTGATGGTCAGGTCGCTCTCGCCCCACTTGGGATTGAAGCCGATCACCAATCCGAGGTCGAGACGGTGATAGGCGGGCTGCCGGAGATTGTTCCGGTCGCCATACACCGGCACAACCGGCTGGGTCTGGCCACCGGGAATATCCTGGAAGGGGAGACGTCCGACAGGCAGCCAGGAAAGATCGCCAGAGCCGTAGATCCAGGCGGCAGTGACCGTTAAGCGGGGCGTGATCTCGTAAATACTGACAATGGAAATATCATGACGCCGGTCATATCGGGGAGAGAAGTACCGCCCGCCCATGATGTCATCAAATGCCCCTCGTCGCACAAAGGCCAGGGTATATCCCACCCATCCGGTAAGCCGGCCTTCTTTTTTTTCCAGATAGACTTCTGTGCCATAGGCGTATCCGTTGCCAAAGGTGAATTCGCGTTCCAGCTCATCGTTTGCGAACAGGTCCGCAAAATTCTTGAAGTCGATCTGGTTGTCCAGGTACTTATAGTAGTATTCATTGGACAACAGGAACTGGCTGCCCAGCAAATATTGCCACCCGATACCGACCTGATCACTGGTCTGGGGACGTACCCCGGCTGTGGAGGGGTACCAGATATCCGTAGGCAGGGAGATCGACGAATTGGCGACGAGGTGCAGGTATTGCACCATGCGCGCATAGTTGGCCTTCACGGAGAAGGTCGGCGAGACCCGATAATTGTAGGCCACCCGGGGTTCTACCATGCCATAGGGCTTTCCTTCCTGCAAAAAACCGGAAAGACGTAATCCGGCGCTCAGCGCTGACCGATCATTGATCTGCCAGTCGTCCTGGATATAGAACCCGGCTTCCCAGGCTTCCAGATCCTGTCCTGCCGAAAAGGAGATCTCTCCATCATCGCTACCGGCCTTGAGCCTGCCGACGGTGAACAGATGCCGGGTGAGCTCACCTCCGAAGCGTAGATGATGGTCATTGGAAGGGGAATAGGTGAAGTCAGACTTCAGGTTCATGTCCCGGATCCTCGATTGGAGGTTGAACGAGAATCCGGTCAGGGCATTGGAGATCTGATATTTATAGTCGGAATAGGTAAAGGTCGTATTGGCAAACAGCCGGGGAGAGATCAGGCGATTCCATCGGGCCGTGCCGGTCGCATTCCCCCAATCAAAATTGAAATTGAAATTCTCATTGTCAAAGCCGAACCGGTCCTGTCCAAAGTAGCCACTGATGAAGAGTTTGTCTTTTTCGCTGAGGGTGAAATTTACCTTGGCATTGAGGTCGTAGAAGTAGTAATCCGGAATGGGGTTGTATTCCTCGTTCCCCTCGTTGGCCCTGTTGATCGATCGGGTGATCAGATCGGCATAGGTCCGCCGTCCGGAAATGATCATGGAAGACCGGCCCTTCTCGATCGGTGCCTCCAGCGTCAGGCGCGAAGAGATCAGGCCGATGCCACCGGTGCCCGAGAATTTCTGGTTGTTTCCTTCATTGAGTTTGACATCAATGACAGAACTCAATCGGCCACCGTATTGTGACGGAAATCCGCCCTTGAAGATCTTGACATCCTTGATGGCATCCGAATTGAATGTGGAGAAGAATCCGAACAG
>JAUIEA010000008.1 GCA_030429045.1 Bacteroidia bacterium
GGATTTATGTTGATCCGGATCTGGCCGACCACCTTCCTGATCCAGTCGGATGGCACCCGAAAGAAGATGTTATGGTTTGAGCAAATTGCGCCTTATCCCCACTGGTGGCCGGTATTGGTTCCCCACACCTTCACCCTCATCTTTGAGGGTCTGGACCGCGATTGTACGGTTTTTGACCTGATCGAGGACATCCCGCAGGAAGGCGGATTTGAAGTGAAGGGGATCGCCCGAAACGAACTGGATGTCTACCGGGTCAACTTGTAAGCGAACAAGTCAGTAACATCTACCGGGTGTCTGACCCAGGAGGGCATCGAAGCGAATATGATCAAAAAAGGGCCCTTGCATATTTCTGCAAGGGCCCTTTTCATCTATGGGTAAAGGAGAACGGGTAGGCAGATCATTTCTCTTCTGCTTCCTCGATAACACGCTCTTTTTGGTTGATCACCTTTTTGACCGTATTGGAATTAAAGGTCCAATCGGACATCACCACTTTCTCCAGTTCAACCACCTCGCCGTGTTTGGTATTGATCTTGGGGATGGTGATCTGGCTGGATCGGGTATCTGCGGCCAACAGATATTCTGGGTGCTTTTTGGGAAAGATCTTGTAGCCAGTGATTTCGCCATCTGAGCCTAATTGACTTGGCACAATACTCCATTGGATACAATCATCCGTTTTTGCCGGATTGCGATGTACCGTTACGCCTTGGCCCGGGCTGAAGCAGAGGTATGCATTTTTGTCATGGCTGGGTTGAATATGGAAGGCTTCACCGGAGGCCTTTTCATCCTTACTGATACTCCAGGAAGACGGGCTTTTGCAAGGGTCCGTATCCGTGGCCTGGCAGAGATCCAGTTGACGGTCAGCAGCGCCTCCCTCATGGCCCTGGTAAGTCAGGAGTTTAGGGCCGATGGCCATATGCACATCGTCGTTTCCGGCAAAAGGCTTGAACTTTGACATACCCGGCATTTTGGCAATATCCGCTGCCTTCAATGCCTGATTATTCTTGGTGACTTTGAGATTTGATTCATTGACATTGGTCAACACAGTAAACGTTCCGTCCTGTACGTTCACGACGTAGCAGTATTGCCATTGAGTACTGCATTCTTGCTGACATTGGATATAGTTCTGGCCGGCAGTATTCTGGCTGTAATTGATGACCAGACACTGAGTTCTGGCTTCAGTTGTGAACATCAGGCTGATGATGCCGAGAATCAATACGGTTGAGAAGGCATTTTTCAGGGATGAGTGGATGGAGATCTTCATAAGAAAGAGATTGATTTGGATGATGAGGAGAACAGTCGGCGCAGAAAGAGAATAAATTAAAAGTGCCCTTACAGCCTATTGGTCAGGTGTAAGGGCACGTATATTGGCATTGGCGTACGATGCCTCTAGTATTTACTTCTCTTCAGCTTCCTGGATCACCTTTTCCTGATGCGTCACAGGACGGGTTGATTTTTTGGTAGAAAACGTCCAGTGTGCCATTACGCCTTTCTCCAGTTCAGCAGAATTCTGGTTCTTGCTGTTGACCTTGTTCACAACGATCTGATTGGAACGCGTATCTGCAGCCAGGACATATTCCGGATGTTTCTTCGGTGTGATCTTGTAACCGGTGATCTCACCATCAGCGCCGATCGCAGCTGGAGTTACGGCCCATAGGGTGCAGTTGTCTGGCATGCGGGGATCTTCGGTCTGCGCAGGATCACGATGCTTGATGGTAATTCCTGAAGAAGGTGTATAGCAGAGGAACAACTTCTTGTCATTGCTCGGTTGGATGGTGTAGCCATCGTTTGAAGCAGGGTTACTGTTGGATACAACCCAGGTGGTTGGATTCTTACACTGTTGCTTGCCATTGTCCTGGCAAAGGTCCAGTGGGTTTTCCGAAGCAGTGCCTTCATTACCATGGAAGATCAGGGTGTTGGCGCCACAGGAGATCTGAACATTGTCATTGCCTTTGAACGGACGGAAATTGGCCAGTCCTGGCATTTTGGCAACTTCTTCAGCTTTTACAGCCTTGCCACCTTTGACGACTTTCATTTTATTGCCGGCTTTGCCGCCCTGCTTGACGTAATAGGTGTTGCTACCGACGACCGTAACAATGCAATTGCTACAGACACTGCAGTTGCTCGTGACGGCATTGACATCCGCCTGGGTGTTGGCAGTTACCAGACAGACACCGCCTGAGTTGTCAGATTGTGCATTGACAGGATTCACCTGGAAGGCAAAAACCATCAGGAAGGCCAACATCAGGCCGAAGAGGGATTGAAGAGTTTTTTTGCTAGAGGTTTTCATCGTGTTAAGATTAGAAGGTAGAATGAAAGAGTTTGGGTGAAGGGTCCGTTCCGGTCATGTTGAGGTCAAAAGGTAACCAAGGGGGATCACCCGATGCCATCATCATGAGGGCGGATTCGAAGAAAGGACCGTTATGTTAAGAGAAAGTTACAATTCATTGCGCACTTTTTGGTTGAGATCGGGGGAAATGTATGTAAAGTTCTTGTATTTGATCGTTCCGGAGTGGGTCTGAGTCGTCCTCAGAGTGCAAGATGTCGGATGAGTAATTGATGAAAATGGAGGATCCCATCCTCCCAGCCGGGGACCATTCTGCCGGGTTTGTACAGGGATGACCGAACGCCGGCCTGGACCGTTTCGACAATGGATTCATCCTCGAGTTCGGTGTCATGAAGGGCATGGGTGTGCGGGCCGCCCTCCACGCCGGCAAAGCGGTAGGTTACAAACTGGATCCTGGACTTCATGGGACCGGCCGGTTGCACCAGGTTGAGGGATAATCCCCAGGGGTAGAAGTTCAGCATCAGGTTGGGAAACAGCCAGAAGTACCAGGCGTAGATCCGTTTGCCGTGATCCGGGTGTGTCGGCGGCAGGGTGAAGGAAGGTTCATGTTCCCTTGCCAGTCCGGTTTGAAGAACGGTGTATCCAGTTGTCTCCACAGGGTAAGCCGTGAGGTCCAGGGCATCGCGAAGAGCGGGGTGGACAAAGGGAATGTGCAAGCCTTCCAGGTAGTTCTCCACATACAGGGCCCAGTTGGCTTTGACCTTGTATTCATGGGACATTTCCGGGGCATGGACCAGGGTGTCCAGAGGCAAGAACCCGACCCGTTCCTGAATGGGATTGATCCAATCTGTAAAGGGCATTCCCGGCAGGATCCGGGCAAAGGTCAGGCCACCCCAGGTGGATGTCTCCGTGTGATGGAGGTGGTCCTCCTGCGCTGGAAAATCAGGAACGGCGCCCAGTCCGGGCTGGCTCTGACACTGTCCCGCCAGGGAAAAGCGCCGACCGTGGTAGGGACAAACCAGGTGTTTGCATGGGCCCGCTTTGCGGACAAGGAGGTTTCCACGATGTGTACAGACATTGGCAAACAGATGTGCCGCCCCGTGCTCATCGGAGGTCTGCAGCATCGGTTCATCCAGATATCCGGGAAGGAGGGTGAATGGCCTTACCTGGTTGGCAGGAAGTCGGGATTCCGGGCCAAATGCAAACTGCCACGAAGGAAGGAATACCTCCTGCTTCATCCGGCGGTAGAGATCTTCATCCCGATAGAAGTGTCCGGGCAAAGGAGTTCGGAGGGCAGAAGTAGCACTATTTCGGATCATGCACAGATACTTGGGAACGGGTAAAATACATGCATTTTCACAAGTGGATCGCATTTGAATACCATGACTATTGGGATGAAGGGTGAAGATCACGACGGAGATGCAACGGATCCGGCTCGCAGGTAGCCCCGACTCACAAATAGACTTTATTTTCATATCTGATGCAACATGGATCAGCACTCAACGTATAGGTAATTATCATATTCGATAATCGCCCTTCCGATGGAACAGTTGATCACTACTTTAGTACTCTTATTCAGCCTGAATGCAGTTGTCGCTCAGGACACCGAACCGGTGAAGTCCAGGACCTCTGCAGATGACTATATTCAGACGTATGCCAGTCTGGCTTTAGAGGAGATGCATTATGCCGGTATTCCGGCCAGCATTACTCTCGCGCAGGGATTGCTGGAGTCCGGATGTGGAAACAGCCGCCTGTCTATGGAAGGCAACAACCATTTTGGGATCAAGTGCAAGGATTACTGGACCGGTGATACCCTGATGGTGTTGGATGACGATTACAATGCAGACAAAGAATTGATCGCTTCTTGTTTCAGGGCGTACGAATCACCTTCGGATTCCTATCGGGATCACAGTGATTTTCTGAGGTCGAATGTGCGTTATGCCAATCTGTTTACCCTCAACCGTGATGATTATACCGGATGGGCCATTGGCTTACAACAATGTGGTTATGCCACCAATCCGCAATATGCCAATCTGCTGTCTGCCCTGATCGAGCGATATGCACTGGATGTATTTGATCGGATCCCGGAAGGGGAAATTGCTTCCTGCATGGATTATTACGAAACACATAAATACATCGATCAACATCGTCGGTCAACGGCGGGTGAGCTCGTATCCAACCAACAGCCCAGGGCTGTTCGTTTGCCGGGCTTTTACAAGGCGGGATGGCTGAAAGCCAATCATCGTCAGGCCATGATCACCGAATTGATCGATCAAGGTTCTTCTGAAGTGATGGCGCCTCCTACCTATCAGGAGGATGGTTTCCTGGGATTCGAGGTGACTGCTACACCCAAATAAGAACGTACCGAATCGAATGTGATCCCCGGCTGTCTCAGATGGTCGGGGGTTTTTCTTTTAGGCAACATCTTTGCGAGGCTTGGCTGTTCACGTTAAAGGATGACCTGGCTGTCATCTGGTTCAAGGTTCAATGTGAACCCGAGTACTCGGGGAGAATGTTCCTTGTTCCTGTGTTCCTTGTTCCAGGTTGATTGCATCAGGTTTTGGGGGAAGGGTTCAAACGCTTGGCCACCAGCCTGCGGGAGGCACGGTTCAAGGATGACCTGCTGGTCATCTGTTCAAAGTTTAAGGTGACCCCGAACACTAAGGAGGAATGTTCCTGAGTTCCTGCCTGCCAGCCGCAGGCTGGGTTCCTGCGTCCCTCGCGAGCTCGAGACTGTTCCTGGTTGAGTGGCATGGAGTCTGGCTGTTCAACGTTAAAGGATGATCTGGCGGTCATCTGGTTCAAGGTTTAATGTGAGCCCGAGTACTCGGGAAGAATGTTCCTTGTTCCTGTGTTCCTTGTTCCAGGTTGGTTGTATCAGGTTTTGGGGGAAGGTTTCAAATGTTTGACCACAGCCTGGCGGAGGCACCGTTCAAGGATGACCTGCTGGTCATCTGTTCAAAGTTTAAGGAGTATCTTTTGACATATACTAACGATAGGAGGAATTGGGTTCCGGGTTGATCGTTCTGCGATCCCTTTCACAGGAAAACATACTTCGATGTCTGATCAAAGGGATACTGGCATAACGATCTATGTACAAAGGGTGACATTCCGAATTTATTACGTGGATCGGGAAGAGTTTAATCATTAACTTCCACAGCGTTTCCAAGATGGCAAATGAAAGGTGATTGTGCTTTTTTAACCTTCAATCAAATTGCAATGCGATTGTGCTGGCTATCCCTTCTTCTGGTGCTGATGAGTTTTCCAACTGCAGAGGCCCAATACCAATGGGCTCCGGAAGGTGCGAAATGGTACATTAATGACCTCAGTTATCCCGGTCCGATGTATGACAAATGGCAGAAATATTCAACTGTGGAATCCACAGGTGATACGATTGTCGGAGGATACAAGGGGCGTAAAGTCGGTGATCATATTATGATCCAGGATGGATATAAAGTGTATGTCTGGTGGCAGGATACCGTACGGCTACAATATGACTTTAGTCTGGAAGTTGGAGACACTGCAGTGTTTGATCTCCTTCATTACGATTCAACAGTTCGCTTTCAATCATTTGTAGTGGAGCAGATTGATACCCTAATCGTCGATGGGATGCTACTCAAGCAATTCAGTACTATGGGGGATGATCTTGTGGATCCATGGGCTTGTTATTGTTGGCCGTATGTGTATGCAGAAAAATTAGGCGAGCTTGGAGAAATCGTCGAAAAAAGTGCTTTTTCTATTCCAACTGCAGATCATATTCCACCATTCATCCGCTGTTATGAAGAAGTGGATCTCCTTTGGAAGTATCCGACGTTTACTTTAGACTGCGATTATTCCAACCCCACTTCCATTGATCAATCCTTATCGGGAAATATCACTATTTCACCAAATCCCGCCTCTGATTTATTGTATTTATCATGGGTTGGTTCAGGATCCCCTCACACCGATTTAGCCCTACGTATCTACCGTTCAGATGGCCTCCTCCTGTCTGTTTGCCAATGGCCTGCAGGGCAATCTGATCTAGTCATTCCAGTACAAGGTTTTCCAAAGGGTTTAATAGTGGTGCAAATTATGGATGATAAAGGCCACCTTTGGAGGCTGGAGAAGGTGGTGGTGAAATAGATCTGGGCCAGATCGATCGGGGGAGCTGGTCAACTAGTTCAACGTTCAATGTGATCGACGTTGAACGTTGAACAGGTTGGCGCGCCAGCGCCACGCCTTGAACCTTAAACAGTGTAACCGGCAGACGCGCGGCCCAACATACCCAAGCCATGCCAGGCGCGAAGACCAACTTGGAACCCAGCCTGCGGCTGGCAGGCAGGAACGCAGGAACCAGAAATACTACATATATGTCTCTTCGACGTGGTCCTTCTTCTCCGGATAATCGGTGGTAAAATGTAGCCCGCGACTTTCATGTCTCATCGCTGCAGAACGGGTCACCAGGTAGGCGATGGTGATGAGGTTGCGCAGTTCGCAGAGTTGCGGGGAGATGGTGGTTTGGGTGTAGAGTTCTTCAGTTTCTTTGGAGAGGAGATGCAAGCGATCCATGGCCCGTTTGAGACGGACATTCGAGCGCACAATACCGACATAGCTGGTCATGATCTCCTTCAGCTCCTTGGTGCTCTGAGTGATCAGGACCATTTCTTTGGGATCTGTAGTGCCTTCGGCACTCCAGTCGGGCACATCCGTGCGGAGGTCCAGTCCATCTATTCGGGGCAGGAGATCTTCTGCGGTGCGATGGGCAAAGACCAGGGCTTCCAGCAGGGAGTTGCTGGCGAGGCGATTGGCTCCGTGTAGACCGGTGGAGGTGCACTCTCCGATGGCATAGAGCCTGTCGATGGAGCTGCGACCCCGCAGATCGGTCATGACGCCACCGCACATATAATGGCAGGCCGGGACGACTGGAATGAGGTCCTTCATTGGATTGATTCCCTCACTCATGCACTTGTCATAGATCGTGGGGAAGTGTTCCCGAAAGCCCTTTTCCTCCAGGTGTCTGCAATCCAGGTAGACAAACTCATCTCCGCGGATCTTCATTTCGTTGTCGATGGCCCGGGCGACGATGTCACGGGGGGCCAGAGAAAGTCGTTCGTCGTAGCGATACATGAATTTTTTCCCATCCCTGGTTCGCAGTACGCCTCCATATCCACGCACGGCTTCGGATATGAGGAAGGAGGGATTTTCAGCAGCCGGATTGTAGAGGCTGGTAGGGTGGAACTGGACAAACTCCATATCCCGGATCCGGCCTTTGGCCCGATAGACCATGGCAATGCCATCTCCGGTGGCGATCACGGGGTTGGTGGTTTGGCGATAGATCTGGCCAGCACCCCCGGCTGCGAGGACGGTAGAGCGTGCCAGTAGCGTTTCGATGCTCCCGGTCTTTTTATCCAGGGCATAGGCCCCATAACAGGTGATCCCCGGCGTTACCCGGGTGACATTATAGCCCAGGTGGTGCTGGGTGATCAGGTCAATGGCAAAAAAGTGTTCGAGCACGGTAATATTGGAGTGGCGGCTTGCCTCTTCCAGCAAGGCCCGTTGAATTTCCCAACCGGTGAGATCCTTGTAGTGCAGGATCCGGTTTTCGGTATGGCCTCCTTCACGTCCGAGGTCGTAGCCCTCTGTGCCATGCTGGTCAAAACGGGTACCCCATTCGATGATCTCGCGCACGCGATCCGGTCCTTCATAAACCACGGCTTTCACCGCATCTGCATTGCACAGGCCATCCCCGGCATCCAGGGTGTCGGCGATATGTTTTTCAAAGGAGTCTTTCTCGAGGTTCCAGACCGCGGCAACTCCACCTTGTGCATAGCGGGTATTGCTCTCATCATCCACGGTTTTGGACAGAACAGTGATAGACAGATCGGGGCGCTGGCGGGCCATTTTAGTGGCCAGGGTGAGTCCGGCTACGCCGGAACCGATGACCAACAGGTCTGATTTGATCAAGGCTGGGTACTTTTGACGAAGGTAGAAAACACCCACCACCCGATGCGTATCGCCATTAATACAAGGATGCTCCTCCCCAACAAGCTCGAAGGTATCGGGTGGTACACCTATGAGGTGGTCCGTCGCATGGTGGAAGCCCATCCCGAACACCAGTTCATTTTCTTTTTTGACCGGGCTTATGACCCCGAATTTGTCTTTGCCCCCAATGTGGAACCGGTGGTCCTGCATCCTCCTGCCCGCCACCCCTTCCTGTTTATGATCTGGTTCGACTGGGCCATTCCCAGGGCACTGAAGCGGCATCGGGCAGATCTCTTTTTCTCTCCGGACGGGTTTCTCAGCCTGCGCACCACAGTGCCCACCTTACTGACGGTACATGATCTGGCCTACAAGCACTTCCCCCATCAGGTATCCCGACTGGATCGGTGGTATTATCAGCGGTTTATGCCCCGATTTATGCAGCGTGCCGAAAAGATCGTCACGGTCAGTGAAGCCACCCGTCATGATGTGATCGAGAGCGGTATTGATCCGGGAAAGGTTTCGGTGAGTTATAATGGTGCGAACCCGCGATTTACAGTTCAGGGAGAAGAAGATCGGCAACGCATCCGGGAGGAATTCACCCAGGGAGAAGCGTATTTCCTGTATGTCGGGGCCATCCACCCTCGCAAGAATGTCACCCGGTTGGTCAGGGCGTTCACCCGGTTCAAGGCGACAACGGGCCAGCCTCATCGGCTGGTCCTCCTGGGCAGGATGGCCTGGATGGCAGAGGATACCCGGGCGGCTATTGCCGAATCCGCCTATCGCGATGAGATCATTCAGGTGGGTTATCAGGGGGATGACCTGCCTGCCTTCTATAGCGGTGCGGAGGCCCTGGTCTATGTGTCCCTGTTTGAGGGGTTCGGGATACCCATCGTGGAGGCCATGGGTTGTGAGACAGCAGTGATCACTTCTGATCGGTCATCCATGGCCGAAGTCGCCGGTGATGCGGCTATTCTGGTAGATCCGGAGTCGGAAGGTGCCATTGCAGAAGGGATGGCCCGACTGGTCCAGGAGCCCGGATTGCGTACCACCCTGATCCAGAGAGGCCAGGAACGAAGAAAGCAGTTTGACTGGGACCGGACAGCCCGGGAGGTATGGTCTTTGCTGGAAGAGATGTAAAGACATAAGTAGAGGAACGGTTACCTTTGGGGTCCGATCGACGAAATCGACGAATACATGGGAAAAGCAGCTCGTTATCGATATGTAAGCCGACGTGAGAAGTGGACACGTGCCAAGCGGAATGTCAATCTGGTATTGATCTTCGCTGGGCTGTGGGGGCTGCTATGGATGTTCATGAAGCGGCATGAGATCATCAGCTGGTTGAAGACGTATACGTATTGATCAGGCGCCATCATCCGGTTGCATCTTCCGGATCTTCTGGTATTCCGGCCATCCCCACCCCAGGGCAAAGAGCAGCGTAATGCCGACATAACTGGCAAAGCGTCCGGCATCCGGCAGGTGTTCCAAAGAATACCGGGCAACGGTGGTGACCAGGAGGGCAGACAGAATGAACAGGGCCATGCGCCCCAGAGGGTAGGGCACCGGATAGTGTTTCTGCCCCCAGGAATAACTCACAATGACCATCAGTGCATAGCAGACCAGGGTGGTCCAGGCAGAGGCCAGATACCCGAACTGCGGGATGAAGAGGGCATTGCCGATAATGGTGATCCCCGCACCACCAATGGCGATCCATGCCCCGGATCGGGTTTTATCGGTCAGTTTGTACCAGACTGAAAAATTGTAATACAGACCGAGCAATATATTGGCAGTCAGCAGGATCGGCAGGATCTTCAGGCCCTCGTGGTAGGAGCTGCCCGACCGCCCGATCAGAAACTTCAGCCAGTCCTGGAAGAGGAGGATGACCACCAGCCCGATGCTGGCGGCGAGTGTAAACAGCCGGGATACCCGGGCATAGGTCAGCTGGGCATTTTTGGAACTGGACTCCCGAAAGAAGAAGGGCTCGGCTGCATATCGAAAGGCCTGGGTAAACAGGGCGATCACCATGGCCAGGCGATAGTTGGCGGAATAGATACCGATCTGAGCCCGAACCTCGTCATCGGTTCCGGGCAGAAGAAAACGCAGGAGTTGGCGATCGAGCATTTCATTGATGACGCCAGCGAAAGCCACCAGGATGAGGGGTGCGGCATATCGGAACATGGGCCGAAAGAGGTCCTTTCCAGCGGTGTGAAGGAGGAAGCGAAGGTCCCTGGATACGAGCAGGAAAGTGATGGCTGAGCCGATCAGATTGGCCCAGAGCACCAGGATCAGGCGGCTTTCCGGATAGAGCCAGGGTGCTGCCAGTTGATCGAGGAACATGGGCAGAACCAACAGGAGGAGGACGTTAACGATGATATTGACCCCGATGCCGGTGATGCGGATAGCAGCAAACCGCAGAGGTCGTTGTTCGAGGCGCAGTCGGGCCAGTGGGAATTCGGTAAAGGCATCCAGGGCCAGGATCAGGGCGATGACCCTGAATTCGGGGATATAAGTCGGGAAGCCGGTCCAGGAAGCAGAGAGTGGTGCGAGCAGGAGGAGTCCGGCTGTCAGCAGGAGGATATAGCCGGTGACGGGGCGCAGAATGGCTGAATAAGCATCTGAGCGTTGTTCCCGATCCTGTCCGAACCGAAAGAATGCGGTGTCCAGCTGGAGGGTGTACAACACTTTGAGGAAGCCCATGAGGGCGTAGAAATAGGCAATGTCACCAAATTCCGCATCGACCAGGATCCAGGTGTAGAGGGGGACCAGCAGGAAATTGGCAAACCGGCCCAGGATACTGGACAATCCGTAGATCAGGGTTTCGCTGGCGAGTTTTCGGATAGACATAGGGCCTGTTACCTGGGCGCCAAGATAGAGGTAATATTAATGGGTAATCACACGAATGCGAGCGTCTGCCGACCATTAGGTCAAGCCGAAAGGCAGAAGTCGGAAGGCGGAAATTTGAAGTGGTTTATTGACCACTCAGGCACATATATTCTTGTCACTGCAGTAGTCGGTATTTGGCAAGGGACAGAATCGGCATCAGTTGAGAACAAGAAAGTCCACCTAGAAACTCCCCGTTTGGAGACTCTTAGTGGACTTTCTTTTACTTCAGCAGAGGATTTGTTCCCTCTGGTAACCTTTATATTTCACGGCTTCAGTGACCTCAGTGACTGAGTGGTAAAAACAAATTAAAGCCGAATCTCGTCTTCGTTCTCGTCGTAGAACACATATTTGGTAATGGGGAAGTCGCTGTTTCCGTACACCGGTATCCATTTGTAGTAGTGTCCGTACCACTTCCGTTGGGCCTTCCGGAAGTTTTGCTTGAGGAAGGCTTCGATGAATGGATGTACATGGAGAGAAACCTTGGCCCGTGCCCGGTTCTGCATGATGAAATCCAGATCGCGTTCGATGTCTTCCGTCACAAGAACGGTGGCATTGACATTTCCGGTTCCGCTGCAGGTGGGGCACACCTCGGAGGTATCCACCTTGAGTTCGGGACGCACGCGTTGGCGGGTGATCTGCATCAGACCAAACTTGCTCAGGGGAAGGATGGTGTGTTGTGCACGATCGTTGTTCATAAAGCCCACCATGGCCTGATAGAGCTCCTTGCGATGCTCGGCGTTCCGCATATCGATGAAATCGATAATGATGATGCCACCGATATCGCGAAGGCGCATTTGCCGGGCGATCTCCTTGGCCGCTTCCATATTCACGCTGAGGACGATGTTCTCCTGGCTGGCAGTGCCGCCAACCTTCGGACCCGAGTTTACGTCGACTACGTGCATAGCCTCGGTGTGTTCGATCACCAGGTAGGCTCCGCTGGGCAGGGTGAAGGTCTTGCCAAAGGAAGACTTGATCTGCCGGCTGACACCGAAGTGTTCAAAAACCGAGCGCGTACCCTTGTAATGCGACAGGACCTTGACATGGTCCGGAGAAATCGATTCGAGGTAGCCTTTTATATGCTGGTAGGTCTCCCGGTCATTCGTGACGATCCGGTTGAAGGACCCGTTGAGGAGATCCCGGAGGATGGAGGAAGTTTTGTCCAACTCACTGAGGAGTTTGGTCGGGGCCTTGGCTTTGTGCAGGTTCTTGTGGATCTCATTCCACTTGTTGAGCAGGCCGGTCATCTCCTCGTGAAGATCGGCGACCTTTTTGCCTTCGGCGGCTGTGCGGATGATCACCCCGAAATTTTTGGGACGAATACTTTCCACCAGCGTCGAGAGACGTCTTTTCTCTTCCTGGGTACTGACCTTTTTGGAGACAGCTACGCCTTCTGAGAAGGGGGTGAGGACCATGTATCGACCGGGGATGGTGATCTCACAGCTGAGGCGGGGACCCTTGGTCGATATGGGTTCCTTGAGGATCTGCACCAGCAGTTCATCCTTTTTGCCCAATACCTGGTCGACCTTTCCTGTTTTGACGATCTCGGGTTCCAGATCGAACTTGTCCAGAGACGGTGTGTTGTGGGCACCGGTGATGGATCGTTGGGTGAATTTGCGCAGGCTGCGCAATTTGGGGCCGAGGTCCGTATAGTGCAGGAAAGCCTCCTTGGGGTGGCCAATATCTACAAAGGCGGCATTCAGTCCGGGGATCAGTTTTCGAATCCTGCCGAGAAAGATGTCACCGACCGTAAAGTTGTCGTTGGTCTTCTGGTAATGGAGCTCCATGAGCCGGCCATCTTCCAGTATCGCTATTTCCACGACGGTAGGCGTGGAATGGATAACCAGTTCTTTTTCCACCATAGAACGGTGAATGGGGGGCCCGCATTCGCTCCGGAAGTGCACCTGAGGAATAGGTAGGGAGGACGGATAGCACAAAGGCCGGAGGCTTGGGGCAACCGGCGCTGGAAGTCCTTAAAGATGGATCTGGCGAAATGGGCCTACTTTGGGCCCGCCAGATCGCAACCAGTCATGCGACTGATTTCATGAACCAGCGTTTTTCTTTCATGCAGCGTGGCAGTGATACCGGCTGAGAAGATCCGTTCCCCGTTCCTGATCGAAAGGGCGCATAAGCGCGCACAGGCACCGGGTTATGAACTATTTGTTCTTCTTCTTGTGACGGTTCTTCCGCAAACGCTTTTTCCGCTTGTGTGTGGCAATCTTATGCCGCTTTCTTTTTTTTCCGCAAGGCATTCTTACGCGATTTTATCTTACTTAATGATATTCGTCTCACAATTGTCGTGGGCTATCTGAGCCTCTGTTTCATGGCCTGCAGCCGATTCGGCTTGGGCGAGTAGGCACCAGGTCTCCCGGTGGTCCGGACGAAGAAGGGAAGCTTTGCGCAACCGCTCAACGGCCTTATCTGTTTGTCCCGTTTGCAATGCCAGCCGTCCCAAATGATAGAGGACCGATGCATTGTCGGGGTTTAGTTTGTTCAGATCAACCATCATCAGGATCCCCTTCATGGGATTATCCTGCGGTGGTATCTCGGTGTAGAGCAGAGCCAGGTTCAGTCGGTGATCCACGTGATCCGGTTCCAGTGAAATTGCTTTTTCCAGAGCAGAAACTGCATTTTCGAGGCAATAGGATCGAACCTTGGCATCCTGGCTTTGCTGCAGGGCCAGTGAAAATGTGGTCCCGGCAATACTCCAGGCAGCAGCGGTGCCTTCCAGCTCTGCAACTTCATTTGCATAATGACCAGCGATCGCGCCATGTCCTGCCTGATACCAGGCAGATGATAACGCTTTCAGGGTTTCCGGATCCGGAGATTCCGGGTCCAACGCCTGTTCCAGTGCCTGGATCTGATGTGCTTCGGGGCCTTGCATTTCTGCATGTGCCTGAGCTATCAGGGTTCGGACATCTGTGGTCGTGGCCGTTGCAGTTCTGGTTTTCTCGACTTGCTCAAAGGTGACTGGCTTTGTCCGAAATCCGAAATAGAGGAGGATAACAGCCAGTAAAGCAACCAGGAGCGCCAGAAATTGCGGTCGCCGCATTAATCGTCAGATTCTTCTGAAGGCAGTTCGGTCACATTTCCTTTGACCTGTTCTACAAACACCTTGGCCGGCTTGAAAGACGGAATGAAATGTTCCGGAATTTCAATAGCCATATTTTTCTTGATGTGACGGCCGATCTTTTTCGCCCGTTTTTTAATAACGAAGGAGCCGAAGCCCCGGATATAGACATTCTCTCCTTCGGAGAGAGAACTTTTGACCTCTTTGAAGAAGGTTTCCAATGTCACCAGGACATCAACCTTGGGGACGCCTGTTTTTTCAGCGATGGCATTGACCAAATCAGCCTTTCTCATTAGGGCGCTGGTTTATAATCAGTTATGAATGATTTTCTCCTTACGGAAAAAGCGGTTGCAAAGATCGCCTTTTTTTTGGTTTCAGGAAAGAGCAAGTGAAAAAAAATTATGCTGAGTGGCTGGATTTCAAGCAGATGTGATTGGCTATCTTTGCTTTTTATTCAACACAGCTGCATGTTGCACTCCATGACCGCCTACGGGCGGGCCACCGCACACTCTGGCCAGATCAAGTCAGAAGTGGAACTGCGATCCGTCAATTCCAAATTTCTCGATCTCCGGATCAAGATGCCCCTTCTCTTCAAAGATAAGGAAATGGAAATTCGTCAGCTCGTCACCACACATGTGGAACGCGGGAAGGTCGAATTGAACATCACCATCACCGGATCGGAAAATGCGGTAGAGGCCCCCAGGATCGATCCTGTCCTGTTTAAGAAGTACGTCCGGGAGATCCAGGCCCTGTCCGAGGAACTCAACCTCCCCACCGGTGATATCATTACCCAGGTCCTGCGCATTCCGCAAGTGCTGTCTCCCGGCGAAATCGGCTCCTCCGAAGTCGAATGGCAATTGACTCATCAGGCCTTACTGGAGGCATTTCAATCTTTCATTCACTTTCGTAAAACCGAAGGTGCAGCCATGGCCTCTGACCTGGTGCTCCGCATCGAATCCATCCAGGCCCTGATCGAACAGTTGACCCCCCTCGAAAATGAACGGATCAACAAGACCCGATCTCGCATCCGCCAGAACCTGGCGGAATTCCTCGAGAACGAACAGGTAGACCACAATCGATACGAACAGGAAATCCTGTTCTACCTGGAAAAGATGGATATCAACGAAGAAAAGGTTCGCCTCGGACAGCACTGCCTCTATTTCCTCCAGGAAATTGAAGCCGACGACCGGGAAAAAGGGCGAAAACTCAATTTTATCAGCCAGGAGATCGGACGTGAGATCAATACCCTGGGGGCCAAGGCATATGACTCTGGCATTCAGCAGATCGTCATTCTCATGAAAAATGAACTGGAGAAGATCAAAGAACAACTGGCCAATATTTTATGAGCAAATCGGGTAAACTGCTGATTATCACGGCACCCTCAGGCGCCGGGAAAACCACTATTGTCAAACATCTGCTCCAGACGCTGCCTGCTTTGCGCTTTTCTGTTTCGGCAACCAACCGGCCACGCCGGCCGATGGAGAT
This sequence comes from Bacteroidia bacterium, assembly GCA_030429045.1. Taxonomy (GTDB): domain Bacteria; phylum Bacteroidota; class Bacteroidia; order Chitinophagales; family Saprospiraceae; genus JAGNXB01. Next base: position 15,678 of record JAUIEA010000008.1, read on the forward strand.
CAATGGAAGAGACTATTACTTTCTCACCACAGACAGGTTTCTCCACATGGTGGACCAGGGGGCATTTCTGGAATGGGAAGAGGTCTATACCCATCAGTACTACGGGACCCTGCGCAGTGAGGTCGACCGGATCCTGGCAGAAGGCAAAACCGTCATTTTTGACATTGATGTCAAAGGTGCACTCAATTTGAAAATGACCTACGGGGATAAAGCATTGGCCGTTTTTATCCAGCCACCCTCCCTGGATGAACTGATCCATCGCTTGAAAAAGCGGAAGACGGAGGACGAAGCAAGCCTGAAAAAACGGATCGACAGGGCCACCCATGAATTGACCTACCGCAGCGAATTTGATTGTACCATCATCAATGAAGACCTTTCTGTTGCCCTGGAAGAAGCCACTTCACTGGTCCGGTACTTTATTGGTGAAACTGAATGATGGAGAGCGTCAGATCTCAATACTGAACAAAGATGGCACCCAAATCGAAAAAACACAGACGATCGAAAAAATCCGGTCTCCCGCCCGGGGCCCTGGTCTATGTGGGTGATCGGGAGGGCGAACCCATGGCCATCACCCGGGTGTTCTATGATCAGGATCAGTTGCACACCACGCCGGTCAACCAGATCAGGGATCTGGAAGACTGGCCTACCTGGTCGGGTCTGAACTGGATCAATATCGATGGTATTCATGATACATCGCTCATCGAAGAGATCGGCCGGGTCTTCCAGATCCATTCCCTTATCCTGGAGGATATCGTCAATACGGAGCAACGGCCCAAGGTGGAGGGATATCAGGACCAGGTGTTTTTAACCATGCGGATGATGGATCACCGGGTGATCGATGGATCCGATTTTGGGGAACAGATCAGTTTTATCCTGGGGCCGACCTATCTGCTCACCTTCCAGGAACGGCCCGGCGATGTTTTCGATCCGATCCGGATCCGTATGGAAAAGCCCGAGTCCAGGCTTCGGACAAAAGGCAAGGACTACCTGCTCTATGCCCTTGTGGACCTCATCGTAGACAATTATTTTCTGATCCTGGAGAATGTCGGTGATGAGCTGGAAAAAGTGGAAGAGGAGTTTTTTCAGGACCAGGAAAGCTTGTCCCTGCAGCACCTGCAACAACGGAAGAGACAACTGCAACAATTCCGTCGGGTCGTCAATCCGTTGCGGGATGCGATCAGCAGTCTGTTTCGGGATGACCACCCCCTGATCGAGGAAGCGACCCGTCGATATCTCAGCGATGTCCATGACCACCTGATCCAGGTCCAGGAGATCCTGGATTCACATCGCGAATTCTGCATCGAGCTCCGGGAGACCCACCTGGCCCTGCTCGGCAATCGAACCAATGAGGTCATGAAGGTCCTGACCATCATTGCCACCATATTTATTCCCCTGACGTTTATTGTGGGTGTTTACGGGATGAACTTTGAGCATATGCCCGAATTGAAATACAAATGGGGCTATCCGATGGTGTGGTTGATCATGATCCTCTGCACATTGGGATTGATCCGATATTTTCATCGGAAGCGGTGGCTTTGACGTGTCAAAACGGGTTTGTCGAGCTGGTTTTCGGGCCTGAACAGGGAAAGAATTTGGCGATTTTTTCCGCCAGGGGTTGCTTATTCGCTGCCGGAATCTGATTTTTATCCACGGAAAAGCACATGGAAACCACGATCACACAGGGAATCCGGGTCAGTGTAGAGACCTTTTATCAGGAAAAGCATTCCAGTCCTGAGGAGGATCGCTTTGTCTATGCCTACCGCATCACCATCCAAAACGAAAGTACCGATACCGTGCAGTTGATGCGACGGCACTGGTATATCCGGGATTCGAATAATGTCCTGCGTGAAGTTGAAGGAGAAGGGGTCATCGGTCAACAGCCGATCCTCGAACCAGGGCAACATCATGAGTATATCTCCTGGACCAATTTACTCACGGATATCGGGAAGATGTATGGTGTCTATACCATGCGCAGGACAGGAGACCACGCCCAGATCGATGTGAAGATCCCGGAATTTACCATGGTAGCGCCGTACAGGATGAACTAGAGCCCCCCGGCATTGCTACGTCCGTTCAAGGAGGCGACTGGATACCCGCAAAAAATCCATTTCCGTAATGATCCCGACCAGCTCATTTTCCTGGACCACGGGTAAGCAACCGATCTGATTGTCCCGCATCAGATTCATGGCATCGATCAGAGTGGTTTGCTGGGTCGTGGTGATCGGTGAGGTGATCATAATGTCTTTGATCATGGTCGGTGGCGGGCCTTCCAGGGAATAATCCTTGGAATAATGCCGGAGGAGGAGCCGGGACGTGATCAGTCCGACCAGGATCCCTTTTTCATCCTCGACGGGCATATAGCGGATCTTTCGCCAGTCCATCATTTCGGTGACCATGGGGATGAGATCATCGCCATGGGCCGTGAACAGATCAGTGGTCATGAACTCTTCCACCTTGAGAGCACCTGGATTGTACTGGCCCAGCTGATTCGTATCGGGCAATTCCCAGGTATGTCCCGGTTGGTCGTTTTCCTGGTTTTGCATAATGCTCGCAGTTAGGGTACTCAGGGCTTCATCCTGAGTGACCTCATTTTTCAATTTGGTATAGGCACGCAACATCCAGCGCGCTCCATTCATGTGCAATTTGGTCCGTTCTTCAATCACGCCCAGATAGGTGTCGATGTCCTTCTTGTCCACCCCAGCATGTGTCAAACCCTCCCGGGCCATGGGGAGGAGCTCATTGAGGATCAATTCGATGGTGCTGACCTTTCGATCATCAAACCAGTTCAGTTGGGTATCGATCCCGAACCGGGCCACTTTTCCAAAATTGTCCCGGACGTCTTCCCAACTGATCCGGGTGGTGACATCCTCGATCTGACGACCCATTCCGATCATGGTCCCCAACCAGAAGGCCGAGTTGGCAATTTCATCCTGTACGGTGGGTCCGCTGGGAATGACCCTGTTTTCTATGCGCAAATGCGGTTTGCCATTGGGGCTGATGCCATAACAGGGCCTGTTCCAGCGATAGACGGTTGAATTGTGTACCTGGAGTGCCCGCAATTTTGGCACCTTTCCAGCTTTGACCAGTTCCAGAGAGTTCTCATCCCGGGTACTGCTGATCAGGACCCTGAATCGCGCGATATCTTCCTTGTAGATATCCATGATGGAATTGCGCAGCCAGCCATTCCCGAACTGTACACGAGGACTGCGCTCCCGCATATGATCATGGGAGGTACGGGTGTCGATCGATTGTTGGAACAGGGCGATCCTGGATTCGTGCCAGAGGCGTCGGCCAAAGACAATGGGTGAGTTGGCTGAAGCAGCCAGCACGGGGGCCGTAATGGCCTGTGCGATATTGTACATCTGGACAAAGTCACCCGGATGGACTTGCAGATGGATCTGGAAACTGGTGTTGCAGGCTTCCAGGAAAGGGGTATCGTGTTTGACCAATAATTCATCGATCCCTGTCAATCGAAGTTCAAAGGCGGAGCCCAACTGCATATTTTTCAGGGCATCCATCAGGGCGTAGTACCGTTCCCTGGGCGTGATATTATCCAGGGTCAGGTCCAGCTTGCGAAGGGTGGGCAGTATACCTGTCAGAATGAGGCCGGCATTCTTTTTTTTCAGGGCTTCCCGGATGATCTTCAGGTAGCTGTCCACCTCTTCATGGGTCTTGCTGAAACAGGCCCCTGTCAACTCATGGGGGTTCATGTTGACCTCCAGATTGAATGCAGCCAGTTCAGAGGTCAACCAGGGATATTCGGACAGCTGGTCCAGAATTTCATCGGCGATAATGGCCGGTTTGTAGGTGTCCAGATGAACGAGTGCCATTTCCTGTTCAGCACCCATGCGCACAATGCCGGATTCAAACCAGTCATTGTCAAGCATATATTGCAGGGCCTGGACATCTTGCAGGAGGTGCCGTACAAATTGATGCATCTCCTCTTGTTGCTGCACAAGATTCACCCGTTGTTCACCCATCCTGACCCATTTTGTGATGCATAATACTTAATATTTGGGATTTTCAGGCTGTTTAGCCCGTATCTTGAGGCCATGTTTGCACGATTGCTGCTCATTCCATTTGTCCTCTTTACCCTGGCGGGATTGTACTTGAGCTGGGAGGTGTCATCAGACTTTTCATGGTTCATCATCATCGGTGTCATGGTTGTTGCAGCCATCCATGTGTTCAGTCCACAGATCAACTGGTGGTGGTACACCCGTCATCCAAAAGACCTGGATCCGGCGATGAAAGCTTTTCTGGAGCGCTTTGACCTCTATTATCAGCAGCTGGGACCCATTGCCAAAACGAAGTTCAGGCATCGGATCAGTCTCTTTCAACTGGGCAATGAATTCATGCCACAGGGGTGGGAAAGTGTGCCGGAAGACATTCAGGTCCTCATCGCATCCGCAGCAGTGAAGGTGCGGTTGCATGAAGAAGATCTGCTATATGCCAACTGTGAAAAGATCGTCGTGTACCCCATGCCATTTCCCACGCCCCTTCATCCGCACGAATGGCATTCCAGCGAATGGTTTGCAGAAGACGGGGTTGTCCTTTTTGCTGCTGAAACCCTCATGAAGGGAGTGATGAAACCGGCCAGACAACTTGACCTGGCCGTTTATGAATATTGCCGGATCCAGAATGCATTAAAAGGGTCACAACCTTCTTCTCCCACCACGGATCCATGGCCGGAGATCAAGGCACGCACCGGATGGGATGAGGAAGCCGTTCAGAAAATGGTCGGGATCCAGGCGGTAGACGGCCAGGCAGTTCTGGAAGCCATTCGGTTCCAGCCCCTGTTCCAAACACATGTTGTAGCGTAGGTTTATTTGATCTCCTTGCCTTCGGCAGCGCCGACAAAGAGCACATTCCCCAACAGGTCAAATCCGGTAAACAGATCTGCGCCCTTTCGTCGTACTGCCTCCTCTCTGAACCCGATGACGGTCAGATCCGCATCCTGGGAGGTTTCGTTGATCAGGGTTCGTGTATCGATATCCTGAGGACGGGCAATCACTTTGAGATTGTGTTCGGAGATCGGCAATTGACCGTCGTGGATGAGCTTGGCGAGCAGGAGTCGTTCTTCTTCGATCCGTTGGACGGGTGCAATAGCATGGATGGTGATCCGCGCCCGTTTCCAGTCACGATGACCGTTAATGATATAGGCCAGCAGGATCATCAAAGTGCTGTTCTCCGTATCACTTCCGGTGATCCAGAGATGAATTTCCTGATGGAGGCCAAAACCGCGTTCGCAACTGCCCAGCAGTAATATGTCAAATCGGACTGCGTGGATGAGCTTGAAGTTTTCGATCAATTCAGAAAGTTCCTCTGGCTCGTGTTTGGCAAATTCGAACAGGATCAGGTTGTTATCGGCACCGGCGACACCGGGCAGTTGAATAACCGAACTGACCGCTGAAGAAAAGGACGAACCTACCATGGTGTCCACATAGATCTTACTGCCACTTTTTTCCGCATGATCGATCAGTCGCTGCTTATCCGCTTCCGCTTCCAGATGGGTGTTGCGGGACAGATACCCGGGAATATGGTGGATATACGTGCCAAATCCATACCGTTGAGAGATCCAGCGCAACAGGTCGAAAGCACCCGGGCGTTCAAAGGAATGTTCACTCAGGCAGATAGCGGCAGGGCGCCAGCTCATGGTCTTCTCTTTTTTGGCGGATTGCAGGAAGACATGAAGCCTGCGGCTGAATTGGAAGATGACACCCTGAAACAGGAGGGCCAAGGATTTTTTGTCCGGATTACTGCGGTCCAGCACCCAATAAGCAGCGATCATCAGGATGATGGCGACCAGTGCATAGCCGGCATTCATGGCAAACATGAGTGCAAAACAGGCCACTGCACCAAACAGGGAGAAATACCAGCGGGAGCGGAAGCGGGGTCGGTAGGACGGATCCGCCGAAAAATGCTGGAGGAAGGAGATCAGGCAGAGCGTTCCGTAGGTGACCATGAAGAACATGGAGATGACCTCAGCAACGGCATCCAGTGCCCCCAGCAGGATAAAGGCACCGGCGATCAGGATGGTGATCAGGGTGGCATTATACGGTTCACTGTTGGCGCCGCGCCCTGATGACAACCACCGATTGAGTTGGGCCTGAGGCAGCACATGGTCTCGGGCAATGGCCTGCAAGGTTCGAGGGGCCACCATGATGGATCCGAGTGCAGAGGAAATGGTGGCTGCGGCCAGTCCCAGGGGGATGACCCACCAGCCCTGCCAGGCGATGGAGGCCATGACCAGCTGGTCCGTATTGGCAAGGTCAGCAGGGGAGGCGGATTCGGCCAGCTTCCAGGCCATAAAGAGATAGATGACCATCCCGACCAGCGTTGCCCCCAGTGTTCCCAGTGGCAGTGCCTTGCCCGGATCCTTGAGGTCTCCGGACAGGCCGACACCTGCCGTCATCCCTGTAAAGGCGGGAAAAATGATGGCAAAGACCAGGAAGAAACCCAGTCGGTCCCGATCGGGATCACGGACCGGCGGAGCCGGATCTATGGTTTCACTCTGAAACGGAAACTGAAAGACGGATATGGAAGCGGTATCCATCATTCTGTAGGACAGGGACTTTACCGGTTCCTCCGTTTTATAGATGGTGTTCAGCAATTCGATCTGATGGGTTTCCGCATATTCGGTCTTGCCGATAAAGAAGGCCACCAGGGACAAGGCCAGGGTAAACACCACGACATAGAGGGCTTTGACTCCTAGTTCCGCCCCTCTGGTGAGCATGACCCAGGTGAGGACCAGCAAAGCGGGGATGCCAATGGTCTGTTTTTGACGAAGGACCCACTCCAGCCAGCCGGGCAATCTGGCATGGACCACCAGCCAGTCAATGGCCGGCGTAAAAGCCTCGGTAAAGGCCATGATGTAGAACGCAACACTGATGGCTTGAGACAGGTAGAGCGCCAGACCGATAGACGAACCGATGACCACGCCGAAGGTGCGGGAGATGATATAGTATTCTCCTCCGCCTTCAACCCGTTGGTTGGTGGCGATCTCTGCGATGGCCATTGCTGTGGGAATGGTGACCGCATGGCCCAGGAGGATGATCAGGAATGTGCCCAGGAGGCCGACATGACCCACCGCATATCCGAATCGCAGGAACATGATCGCTCCCAGAATGGTAGAGATTGCGGTAAAGAATACCGGAGCCGTGCCGAACGAACGAGCATTCATCAGAGCGAATCTAGAGAAGATTCTATGAATTCATCTCATGATCTTCAGCTGGAAAGCCAAACGCAGGAATGAGGAGAGAAACCCGATCAATTGGGGACAGCGTCCGTCTTTTGCTGGCGATGCCAGTTTGCTATGGCCACCTTGATCTGACCGAAACCGATTCCCGGAGGTAATTTCTGAATGACCGTGTTCAATGATTCAGGTTGACCCAGCTCCAGCCACCTGGAAAGGATGGCAGTTTGGTGTTCGGGAAGGAGAAACCGATCGATGTCCAGGTCCTCACCCTGACCGATCAACCAGGCAAGATGACCATAGAGGGTTTCCATTCCCAGCTCCCGGGCCTGGCTGACCTCTTCCAGTGAGGTGCCCGCCTGCAGATAGTCGAGCGTTTCCAGATAGGTCGCTCCTTTGATCGACTTGACCCATTGCTGTCCGTTGCAATAGGCCCGGATCTCCTGCAGGATTTCGGCCCCATACTGCTTGCGTTTGTGGGCAGAAAACCCGGGAATACTTTCCAATTGAGCCGGGAAGAGAGTCGGTTGCTCGGCCATTGCTGCGAGTGTGGCATCACTGAGCAAGTGGGAAGGACTGATACCTTCCCGGTCGGCGCGCTGTTTTCGCCAAAGGGAGATGCGCACCAGTAACTCGCGACGAAAGGCCTGGCGGGAGGTTTCCTTTTTGAAGGATTCTCCCTTTTTCTTTCCCTTGAATGCTACGGGCTCTGTAAGAGAGACAGCTGAACGGCTGAAGAGCACATCATTTCCGAGAGGAGTGACTTTCAGGCGGCCATATTCGGTGTAGTCAATGGACATCAGCCCGCGGTCGATCAGCTGAGTGACATATTGGACCCAGTGATCACGCGACCAGGCTCTGCCGGCACCATAGGTACGGATACGGTCATACCCCCCTTGCCGGATTTCCTGGGTATTGGCCCCGCGGAGGACATCGACCAGGAGTTGCAATCCGACCGTCTGCTTGGAACGCGTCACTGCAGAAAGGGCCATTTGAGCGATCCGGGTCCCGTCAAAGGATGAAACGGGCTGGTCGCAACGATCGCAGTGTCCGCAGCCCATTTCGGGGTTTTCACCGAAATAGGAGAGGATGACATTGGTCCGGCATGAAGTGGCCTGGGAGTAGGAGAACATTCGGTCCAGTTTCTGTACCTGGACCTCTTTGAACTCGTTCGGCGCATCACTGTCCATGATCATCCGACGGTAGGTGTATACATCTCCGAAACCGGCGAAGAGCAGGGTGCTCGCCGGCAGACCATCCCGGCCTGCCCGCCCGATCTCCTGGTAATAACTTTCGATATTCTTCGGCAGATTGTAATGGATGATCCATCGGATATTGGATTTGTCGATCCCCATGCCGAAGGCGATGGTTGCGCAGATCACCTGGATATTGTCCCGTTGAAAATCTTCCTGCACCCGTGTCCGCTCATGCCGGTCCATCTGGGCGTGATAGTGGGCTGCGTTGATGCCCTCCTTTTTCAGTTGCTCGGCCACCTTCTCGGTAGACTTGCGGGAGAGGCAGTACACAATGCCCGGTTCGCCGGGCCGATCGTTGAGAAAACGAAGGATGCGCCCCATGCGCTGAGTGGCGGGCTGGACCTCAATATGAAGGTTTTCACGCTCGAAGCTCCCCAGGAACACACTGGCATTTCGGAGAGCAAGCTGCTTGATAATATCTGCCTGTGTGGCCGGATCGGCTGTCGCCGTCAGAGCGATGACAGGCACATGGGGCAATCTTTCCACCAGGGCGGAAAGTTGCGCATATTCAGGTCGAAAATCGTTGCCCCACATGGAGACGCAGTGTGCTTCATCGATGGCCACCAGAGAGAGTGGGAGGGTACTGAGGTAGTCGAGAAAAGTGGGGGTCATCACCTTTTCGGGTGAGACATAGAGGAGTTTGACCCGACCTCCGGAGATCTCTTCATGGATCTGCATCTTCTCGCTGCTGTCGAGAGTACTGTTGATGGCATGGGCGTTTATGCCGTTTGTGCGCAAGGCCTCTACCTGGTCCTTCATCAGGGCGATGAGCGGGGAGATCACCAGGGCCACACCCTCCTTCACCAGGGCGGGGATCTGATAGCACAGGGACTTCCCGCCGCCGGTGGGCATGATCACCAGGGCATCCTGTCCGGACAAGACCTGTTCGATCGCCTCCCGTTGGTGGGGACGAAACTGATCATATCCAAATACTTCCTGCAGCAGTTGCTGCGGATCCCGGGTTTCCTGTGCCATGGGATGTGTTTGCAGCAAAATTAAACAAAATGTTTTGAAAAGTGATAAAGGAATATCATCGGGGTAGAATATGTGTCCCCCGCTGGCGGGGGCGTCAAAGGGAATTGCCATTAGCAATTTCCTTTGACGGGGGTGGACTCACGAAATGTCTACAGTATGTCGAACCCAAAAGGGTTAAGGCAAGGGGCCAATGGTGAAGGGCCAACCACCGAACACCGAATACCCAATACCGCCTACTCTGCCTTTTGAAATAACTCAATAACGAAATCCTGACTGCCGTAGGCAGTAACCCAATAACTGCATGTTCAGAGTAGGAGCCAATGATGGACACATTACCTTTGCCGTTTATTGATTCTTCATCGACCCCGACTAGTTTGTCCTCATCTCAACGCACTGGTATCCTCTTTGTCATCCTGGGGAATATCCTCTTCTCGGCCAAGGCCATCTTTGCCAAGCTGATCTACCCCTATGGTGTGGATGCCACCACCCTGATGACCCTGCGCCTGGGTTTTTCCTTTCCCTTCTTTGCCATGGCCGCGATCTGGGCCTGGCGGAAGAAGCCGGAATTTCGGTTGACAACCAGGGATTGGCGGAAACTTTCCCTGTTTGCCTTTCTGGGGTATTATGGTGCCAGCTTTCTGAATTTTCTGGGTTTGAAAACTGTTTCTGCAGGTCTGGAACGGTTGATCCTGTTTACCTATCCCACCATTGTAGTGGTGCTGTCGGCTGTGTTCCAAAAAATACCGATCACGCGTCAGCAAGGCATGGCGCTGCTCCTGACCTATGGAGGGATTGCCCTGGTGCTTGTACCAGGATTGCGTGAGTCTTCACAGATGGGTTGGGGAGCCCTGCTCATCCTGGGGAGTTCCATCTTTTTTGCGAGCTACCTGTTGTTGGTCGGAGATACTATCGCCCGGCTGGGCAGTATCCTGTTCACCAGCCTGATCATGATGCTGGCCGGGACGATGACCTTTATTCATTTCACACTGACCCGTTCACTGGCAGACCTGGAGTGGCCCATGGAGGTGTATCTGCTTTTTTTGAGTCTCAGTATTTTCTCTACCGTGATCCCGGTGTTTCTGATCTCGGAAGGCATTCGTCGGCTGGGAGCCAGCAATACAGCCATTATCGCCAGTGTCGGTCCGGTGGCGACCATCGTGCTAGCCTTCATTTTCCTGCATGAGCCGATCACCCTGATCCAACTGGCTGGTACGACCCTGGTCTTGATCGGAGTGTGGCAGGTGAGCAAGCGACCGGATCGACCGATGGGGGATACACCGGTAAGGGTGAGGTAAAGGGGTAAATTCCAAATCTCAAAACCCAAATCTCAATCAAATCCCAAGCACCAATAGACAATGACCGAAACGGGAGGGTTCGGTGGGTAGATTGTTTTTTAACGTGGACAGATCTCTTTGGGTCCGGATGAAAAATTCCAAATCCCAAAAAACAAAATCCAAATAAATTCGAAGCACCAATAGACAATGACCGAAACGGAAGGTCGTTTTGGTCATTGAGTTTTCGGATTTGGTGCTTGTTTGAATTTTGGTGCTTGTTATTTGTGATTTCCCCTAATTGGCATTGATCACCTCGCCCGACCCTGTAATGGTCGTTGAAACATTCGGATTGCCTTTATAGAAGACATTCCCACTACCCCCGATAAAGACCGCAAGGTTATCCCAGGCATATACATAGGCATTTCCGCTCCCGGTGATACTGACGCCTGCATCGTTGGTCTGGATGGAATATCCCCGATAATTCCCGCTACCAGTGATCTCGATATCAAGCGTTTCCAGATCTGGAAAGGCGTCATGACCGGTGACGTTTCCACTGCCATGGATGCCCACGGTCAGCTCGGTGGTGCCGGTGACTTCCTGAAGATTGATGTTTCCGGAACCCAGGATCCGGACTGTCAGATCTGACAGATCGCTGAAGTCCCCGATATCAATAGTACCGGAGCCACTGAGCAGAACCTGATCCAGGTGAGGAACAGAGATGGTCAATACGAAGTTATCATATGTATAGCACTTGTCATCATCCAGCTGGATGAGCCACACCCCATTGATCACCTTGGTTTCCAGATCGTCCAGGATGTTTTCGTTGGCGATGGCAGTTACGTTCTGTACCGGTCCCTGAACCAGGTTGACCTCGGCAGCGATCTGGAGGTCTATCCCGGTAAAGGGGTCTACATCTATGGTCTGGGTGTACAGGTCGCCGGTGCCTTTGATACATAAATGGTCACGAAAGCAACCCGTCGCAAACAGGGAGGTCAATGCAATCAGGCTGAATAGGGTCATGCCTTTTTTCATCTTCAAAAAGTTTGTTTGATCACAAAACGAATAGCTGTCCAGATCTGTGAGGCGGGGTTGGGAAAATTGACATTTTTATAACATACACGGGATAAGTGGTTAAAAAAATGCCTGCTGAACACAGCGACCAGGCACCCATGCCCAATGACAAAAACGAGATTCCGTTATGGTCATTGGCATTTCGGATTTATTTGCGATTTGGTGTTTATGATTTGTGATTTTTCCCCTCCCTTCCCTCTTGCAACTTGTCGTCCAACAGAGTATCTTAGGCTCCTCAATCCCTCCTGATGAAACGCTTCCTCCCTCTGGCCATCTTGATGGCCTTTTCACTGTCGTTTGTCTGCGCACAAAATGCGGCACCTCAGGTCATGATCACCAATGTATCCGTGGATGAACCGGCCCAGGCTGTCTACGTGACCTACGATCTGCTGGATCTGGAATATGACCCCTGTGAAGTCTGGTTCGGGATCTCCCTGGATGGGGGTACCACCTTTTTATCGCAGAACGGAACAGTCTTTGGCGATCTGGGACCGGGTATCGAACCTGGCACCAATCGACAGATCTCCTGGTTTTCTTCCAATGTGCCCGATCTGTATCAGGCCGTTATCCGCGTAGTCGCCGACGATGGTCACCCCGTGGATATCCAGACATTGGTCGATCAGGTCGATGAGACTGGTCTTTATGCACGACTTGAGCAGTTGGCGATCAAACGCCATCACAGTGCAGCTCCGGTAGGCCTGGATGAAGTACGGGACAGTATTCGCTCCGCTTTTGATCAATTCGGACTGCAGGTGGAGGAACAACCCACCACCTATCAGGGGGCCACGTATCCCAATATCATCGGCCGACAGGGGGGCTGGGTCCAGGAGGATACAACCTATATCGTAGATGCCCATTACGATGGTGTCAGTTCCGGACCCGGAGCTGATGACAATGCTTCCGGCACTGTAGCCATGCTGGAGATAGCCCGCATACTCAGTCAGGTGCCCTGTCGAAAAAGCCTGCGTTATATCGGTTTCTGCTTTGAGGAACAGGGCCTGGTCGGGAGCAACGAATATGTCAACAAGGGCGGGATCAAATCCTGGGAGAAGATCAGTGGAGTTCTGAATATGGAGATGATCGGCTATTTCAATAACAAGATCAACAGTCAGGAGATCCCCCCCGGATTCGATGTGCTTTTTCCAGCGGCTACCGCCGAGATCGAGTCCCAGCTGAATCGTGGAAACTTTCTGATCGTTGTCGGGAACACGGCCTCCGAGTCGCTGATCAATACGTATGTATCCGCTGCTGATCAATATGTCCCGCAGTTGCGCACCATCTCCCTGGCGGTGCCTGGAAATGGCCAGATCGCACCTGACCTTCGCCGAAGCGACCATTCGCGATTCTGGGATGATGGCTATCAAGCACTCATGCTGACGGACGGAGCCGAAACCAGGAATAAGAATTACCATACCGCCAAGGATGTCATAGACAGTCTCGATCTGCCCTTCTTCAGCAATAATGTGCGGGCCACCCTGGCAACAGCAGCCACCCTGGCCGAACCGATGCACGCCGATATGGACCATTATTTCCTGAGCGATCTGGTGGGTATTGACCACGGTGGACATGCAGCCTTTCCGTGCTATGTTTCCATTTCTCCGAATCCTACCCGGGACCAGCTGGAGGTCAATCTGGGCGACTGTCATCTGCGCGATCTGACATTCACCCTGTATTCCCTGGATGGCCGGCGATTGCAGGTCAATCAGATGCCCACGGGTGAGAATTCCCCGGTCTTTCGCCTTTCTCTGGGTGATCATCCATCAGGTACCTATCTGCTCCATATTCGCTCGGGGAGGCATCTCACCAGCCAGAAGGTTTTTGTCGAATAAAGCCTGAGCGAGAGTCGTCTTCAATCCATCCACTTCTCAGTTAGGGGATGGTCGGGGGAGACACTACCTTTGCTGTCATGGGAAGACGTAAAAGACCCCTGGTACAGGGTGTAAGGATCACCGGACTGGCGGACAAAGGCCGTGGAGTCGGTCGCGATGAGGCAGGTCGGGTCTATTTTATCAAGGAAACAGCACCCGGTGATGTGGTGAATGTGCAGGTGCTGCGCAAGAAAAAATCCTTTTTTGAAGCCATCGTCACCGAATACGTCACCCGTTCACCTCATCGAATGAAGCCCTTCTGTGAAGACTTCGACTTTTGCGGCGGCTGTTCGTTCCAGCATGTGGACTATGCTATCCAGCTTGCCGAAAAACAACGACAGGTAGAAGATGCCTTTCGGCGGATCGGCCATATCGATCCGGGAGAGGTATTGCCCATCCTGGGCTGTCCGGAGACGACACACTATCGCAACAAACTGGAATTCGGTTTTTCGTGCAAAAAGTGGCTCACCCGCGATGAGATCGCATCGGGGATCACCAATGAGCAGAATGTCCTGGGGCTGCATCCCCAAAAGGCTTTTGACAAGATCCTGGACCTGAAGACCTGTCACTTGCAGGCCGACCCGTCCGAAGCGATCCGCCATGCCTGCCGACAGATCGGCCTGGATCAGGACCTGACGTTTTACGATGTGATAGAGCACAAAGGCTTCCTCCGTCAGTTGGTCGTCCGTGTATTCACAACGGGTCAGGTACTGGTCGTTGTCGGATTCGGAGAAGATGATCCGGACAAGCGTAAGGCCTATCTGGATGCCGTACAGGCTGCCGTTCCCGGTATTACCAGCCTTCAGTATTTCGTCAATCAAAAAATGAATGACTTTTTCCTGGACCTGCCTATACATGTCCATCAAGGGCCGGCTCAGGTTGAGGAGGAACTGGGACATGTCCGGTTTCAGGTCGGTCCAAAGTCCTTCTTTCAGACCAATACGCGCCAGGCCCGGCGTTTGTATGATGTGGTCCTGGAGTTTGCTGCACTGACCGGTACCGAAAAGGTGTATGACCTGTATACCGGACTGGGCAGTATTGCCCTCTATGTGGCCCGATCCTGTGCGTCAATTGTGGGGATCGAGGAAGTGGAGGCAGCAATCGAGGATGCACGCGGCAATGCCATCCTGAATGGCATCACCAATGCCACATTTTATGCCGGCGATGTCCGGCAGGTCATGGACCTGGACTTCATGACCAAATACGGTCGCCCTGACCTGCTGATCACCGATCCCCCGCGTGCAGGTATGCATGCCGATGTGGTTTCCGCCATTCGCGAATTGGCCCCGCCCCGAATTGTCTATGTCAGTTGTAATCCGGCCACGCAGGCCAGGGATATCGGTTTATTGGGAGAAGCCTACCGGGTAGTGCGTACCCGGGCTGTGGATATGTTCCCACATACCCATCACGTGGAAAACGTGGCTCTCCTGGAAAAGATCTAATCGGCTACCTTCGTATCGATTATGGAAGCGGAAAACAAATTGCAACAGATCAAAGCCGATCTGCAACCCTATATCAAGATGATGGGTACCCTGGCTGACCAGGTCCTGGTTCAGGATGTATCCAACTATCCGATCTTTGTCATTCATCCGGACACCATTGAATTGGGATTGCCCGTGGTGGAGAAGGGCCCGAACAACCGATGGGCCATCCATGTCTCCACCCTGGAGGAATTTTCGGCCAAACAGCTGATCCAGGAGGAAAAGGTGGCGGAATTCAGAAAGGTGTACAAGGATCCTGAACACCATCTGTGTCTCTTTGTCCTGTCAGATCTGGGGGCGCAGTTTATTTTTATTCCCAGGGCTGAACCGGCCTCATCCTGACCACTCCCAGCGCTACGATCATCCGCCTCTCTCCCGGTTCGAAACACTCCCTGATCGGGACAGAATGCTGAGTTCTGCTTATCTTTCACTGGGACCAACCACCAGGTATTACATCATTTCGAGCGAGGAGAGCGATGGTAATAGCGGGTTTAAGTCGACTGGGAGAGGCCTTTCTGGACCTTCTCTATCCCCGGCTGTGTGCTGCATGTGGTATTCATCAGCCCATCCGGGAAGCAGCACTGTGTATCAGGTGTCAATTGGAACTGCCGCGTACCGATTATCATCATTTTGCAGAAAACCCCATCACCCGGCGATTGATGGGTCGTTTCCCGCTGCAATCTGCAACAGCCATGTTTTACTTCGTCAAGGATACCCCGATCCAGCAGCTGTTGCACCGCATCAAGTACCTGGGTCAAAAGGAAGCAGCTGAGGCTTTGGGCCGGCAATATGGCCGTGAGCTTATCGAACTGGAGCCCTATAGAGATATTGACCTGGTCATACCGGTCCCGTTGCATCCCTCCAGGGAGCATCAACGGGGCTATAACCAGAGTGCCTGGCTGGCCCGGGGGCTCGCCGATGGATTAGGCCGTCCTGTTGATGAGCGGGCCTTGTCCCGGACACGAAAAACAGAGACGCAGACCCACAAATCCCGTCAGGAACGCCTGTTCAATACGGAAGGCGCCTTTCGTGTGCGTGATTTCCGCAGAGTCGTGGGTAAACACGTCTTGCTGGTCGATGATGTCATGACCACAGGTGCAACGCTGGAAGCCTGTGCATTGCCTCTTCTACAGGTTGATGGCGTTCAGCTGAGCATCGTCACCCTGGCCATTGCCCAGGATTGAATGCAGTCTCAATACGCCCGCAGGTTGATAAAGTGCCGGAAGCCGAAATTGGCATACAGGTTCTCCGTCGTGGTGTTCAATCCACCTTCGAGGAAGAGTTCCATGTTATTCTTGAAGTCACGAATACGGAAGTAGCTCAACTCGATACCCACTGTGAATTGGGTGTTGTCTTCATCTGCTGAAAACAGGTACTGCATTCCCCCCTTGGCCATGGCGGTAAAGGCATTGCTGTTGTGAGCAGCGCATTTATTGCCGTTGGTCCGCCACAATCCGGCACCGACCTCCAACCGGACGAAGGGCTGAAAATCGATCGTTTCCTCGATGGCCTCGGAATCGAAATCAGCAGTCACCGTTGTTCCTCCCTGGAAGCGTCCCATAAAGTTGTGGGTGCCGATGCCAAAACCCGCATCAGCGCCAAGGCCGGCGTTCTGGGTGAGTTCGGAAATATTGGATGTGTGCAGATAGATACCGGGAATATCCAGGAACAGGCGAGCTTGTTGGGCTTGCAGAGACAAGCCACTGATCAGGAGTGTCAGTGCGAGGATGAACTTGAAGGGTCCTTTCATGTTGTGTTTTCTTTTGAAGGTAGAGACTGTTCACGCAAAAATAGCTGCCTTATCGGAATGTAGGGTCTGTTGATGCCGGACAAGCTATCTTTGTAGACGATTCAGCGTATGAGTGATCAGATCAAACACGAATGTGGGCTTGCTTTTGTCCGGTTGCTAAAGCCGGTATCCTACTACAGCGAGCACTACGGAAATCCCCTTTACGGTCTGCAGAAGGTCCGCTTGCTCATGCAGAAGATGCGAAACCGCGGACAGGATGGTGCCGGACTGGCCACCATAAAATTACATGCCGAGCCGGGACAGCGGTACATCAGTCGCCGCCGCAGCGTGGATTCAGACTATCTGAAGGATTTGTTCAAAGGGGTTTACGACCACTTCTCCGAATTGCCTGCCGATCAGGTCCAGGATGCGGAATGGATGTATAAGAACATGCCCTATACCGGCGAGGTGATCATGGGGCATCTTCGCTACGGTACCCATGGCGACAATTCGATCGAGACCTGCCATCCCTTTCTCCGTCAGAACAACTGGATCACCCGAAATCTGGTCCTGGCGGGCAATTTCAACATGACCAATGTGGATGAGCTGTTCAATGAGCTGGTCGAGCTGGGGCAATATCCCAAGGAGCGGTCAGACACGGTCACGGTCATGGAAAAGATCGGACATTTCCTGGACGATGAAGTCCAGCGGCTCTACACCTGGTTCAAACCGGATGGCTATGATAATCAGCAGATCAATGAATTGATCTTTGAACACCTGGATATCCAGCGGTTGTTGCGAAGGGCCAGTCGAAAGTTTGACGGAGGCTATGTGATTGCCGGCATGATCGGTCACGGAGATGCATTTGTCATACGTGATCCGGCCGGTATCCGTCCCGCTTATTATTACCAGGATGATGAAATTGTGTTGGCGGCATCAGAGCGCCCGGCCATTCAGACTGCTTTAAATATCAAATTTGAGCAGGTCAGGGAATTGCAACCCGGACATGCGCTGATCGTCAAACGAAGTGGTGAAATCGCTGAACTGCCCTTTACCGAACCGACCAATCGAGCAGCCTGCAGCTTTGAACGAATTTATTTCAGCCGGGGAACAGATCGCGAGATCTACCTGGAACGCAAAAAGCTGGGTGAATTGCTGGCAGAGCGTGTTCTCGATGAGGTGGATTACGATGTGGAGAACACCGTCTTCTCGTTTGTCCCCAATACGGCCGAATCGGCATTTTTCGGGTTGATCGAAGGCATTGACAATGCACTGAACAAGCGAAAGATCGGCGAAATTCAGGCCCTGGGTGCAAATCCCTCGAATGAGGATCTGGCGAAAATTCTGCATCGGCGGGCCAGAGTGGAGAAGCTGGTGGTCAAGGATGCCAAACAGCGCACCTTTATCAGTGCCGATCAGGCTCGCGGTGAACTGGTGAGTCATGTCTATGATGTGACCTATGGCATTGTCCGGGACAGTGTTGATACGGCTGTGTTGCTGGATGATTCCATCGTGAGGGGAACGACGTTACAGGACAGCCTGATCACCATTGTGGCCAGGTTGAATCCCAAACGCATCATCATCCTTTCTTCGGCTCCCCAGATCCGATATCCGGATTGTTACGGGATCGACATGTCCAAGATGGGAGAGTTTGTCGCCTTTCGGGCCCTGGTCAATTTATTGCGACGGGACAAGAAGACCCATCTCCTGGATGAGGCATATGATCGCTGCAAATTTTCGGAGACGTTGCCGTTATCTGAAATGCAGAATGAGGTCCGCAATATTTTTGATGCCTATACAGCACAGGAGATTTCAGACGAGATCGCCCGGATCGTCACCCCGAAAGGGCTGGATATTCCCGTGACGGTCATTTATCAGACGTTGGAAAATCTGCACGAGGCCTGTCCGTTGAATACAGGCGACTGGTATTTTTCCGGTCGATATCCGACACCCGGGGGCAATCGGGTGATCAATCGGGCATTCATTAACTATATGGAAAAGAAGAACGTTCGGGCGTATTAACCTGGAATAGATTGCCGATACCTTCGGATAGAAGAAACAGGGAGCAATGATCTGTTTCAAAAAAGGTCATCGGAAAAAGAAAAGCCATTTATTCGAATAGAATAAATGGCTTTTCCTGTCGAGAGCAATGCGGTTACCGCTTGTTCAGATCACCGCTTCCGTACATTTTCGAGTTGACGATTCCCGCATTTCCGGAATAGGTGACATCCCCACTACCATTTACCTGGACATCGAGAATCGAGTCTGCATGGACACGGGCATCCCCTGATCCGGAAATGAATAAATTGACTCTGTTGCAGATGAATTGATCAGCATAAATATCTCCGGAGCCATTGGACTGTACGGCCAGGGATTGTGCCTTGCCACTCAAATGAAGGTCTGGTGAACCATTCAGGTCTGCACTCACGATATCGTAGAATAGATCCAGGTAAATATCCCCGGAGCCATTGGACTGGATCTCCATATTCTTTCCTCTGATCGGATTTTTCGACCGGATTTCTCCACTGCCATGCAGACCAATTTCCGTCCACTGAGGTGACTCCAGTTGAATGTGGATATTGGACCCCTTCTGAATGGAAAATCCTTTTTTTAATCCGATGTGGAGGACGTTGTTATCAGTGAATTCTGTGGTGATAAATTCGAGGATATTTTCATCCGCATCTATTTCAACCAGGTGATTGTCTCCCTGTTTGATTGTCGTTCTGAAAGAACCATTAATTTCTACAGACGAAAATTCGGTCACGGTACGGACTTCATGTTTGGTTATGCCTGAGCCAATCACTTTTTCACCCAATACCAGTCCAAAAAATCGCATATAGACCAATGAGGCGATGAGTAAAAATACGGCTGTACCCAGGAGAACAAGTAGGTATTTATTGCTGGTCTTCATAATCAGATCTGTTGTTTGTGGCGGTTAAACAGGGCCTGGAGGTCTTCCAGGTCAATTCCCAGTAATTCCATCGTTCGGAAGAGTTGTGGAATTTCCTCTTTGATGAATTGGTCGCGTTTCATGGATTTGACTTTTTGGTAGGCATCTTCCGCGATGAAGTATCCGATGCCGCGTTTATTATCCAGAACACCCTGTTCCTGGAGGAGGGAATAGCTGCGTTGGACAGTATTGGGGTTGACCTCTATACTGGATGCCATTTCTCGAACGGAAGATACTCGTTCTCCATCTGGCAGATCACCAGCAAGAATGGTATCACATATGAGATCGGCGATCTGCAAGTATATGCTTCGTTGATCTGCAAATTGCATCAGACTTCTTTTTCGTTGAGTTTGAGATAGGAGATCCACCAGAACAAGGGAATCAATACCAGCCACAGGATGGCCTTTCCGGTTTGGCCCAGCCAGTAATCGGTGTGTTCTGAAAGATCAAAGGAAAATGCCGGATTGACCACCATTGCATCTTCGGTCAGACTTTGAAAGAGCATCCATCCGGTAATGCCGCCGATAAATGAAATGGCGGTCATCAGAACCAGGACAGTCAGGGCTGTTTTGATCGTTGCCGATTTATTGAAATGGACTGCTCCAATAATGAAGACGGCATGGGCGACGGTATACACTTTCCAAAAGGTGAAGATCTCCGATTGGAAGGGATGAAACGTAAGGTAGACCTCCCCGAATGCCACTATACAGATGATGTTCATGATCCAGGAAGCGAGCCAGTATACCAGCGTATAGGCAATGAGGTAGAACGGAAGTGTCCTGAACCACCGGGATACCCATTTTTCAAAATTGGAGGCCGGAAGAAGCAGATAATCCTGCCGGGTAGCAGGCTGGGCAAATTCGGTATAAACCCCGCCGGTCTGAAATATGCCAAACACAAAGAGGAAGATCCCATACCAAGTGAAATGGAAATCCGGATCCGGTCCTCCTGGATTCAATTTGCCGGTTATGCCAAACAAACACAGGAGACCCAACAGTACACCAGCAACAATGAGTGCTGATTTTTTATTCATATACAGATCCCGAAACACCAGGTGTCGTACGATCGGCAGGCGAAATGTCATATCCATTTTGGGCGTGAATTAGGCGTTAAATAATTTCTCAATCCGATCCGGATGTTGAATGATGGCGTTGAACAATACCTCGAGATCAACATCGGTGTCTTCGCCAGTCGTGTTTTCACTGACCGCCAGATAACCACCGGGAATACGTTCTGCATACCAGGCATCGAGTGGTTCCTGTAGCCCTGTGTGAACATGAAAGCGGAGTTTCTGTGCCACTGTTTTCAGGTCTTGCTGGAAGATGATCTTTCCCTGGTCGAGAATGATCAACGGGTCGATCAGGTTGACCATGTCCCGTACCTGGTGCGTGGAGATCAACATGCACGTTTCGTCGTGGATGCTGGATGAAATGATCTTCCGAAACCGACTCTTGGAGGGAATATCCAGGCCGTTGGTCGGCTCATCCAGGATCAGCAGGCGAGCCCGGGTGGCCAGTCCAAATGAAATGATCGCTTTCTTTTTCTGGCCAAAGGATGATCCTGACAGTTTACCGGAAGTGGGCAACTCGAACTCCTCCACCAGTTTCCAGAAGAGCGCTTCATCGAACCTGGGATAGAAAGGAGCATAGATGCGGGGCAGATCGCGAATATCCATATCAGGCACTGCCCATTCCTCCGGAATGAAGCAAATGTTTTCCAACATGGCCGTATGGCGATCGAATGCGGGTGATCCCAAGGTCCTGACCTCCCCTTTCCAGGGCTGTAATAACCCGGAGATGATCCGGAGCAGGGTCGTTTTGCCCGCACCGTTTCTTCCCAGGAGGCCATAGATCTGACCGCCTTTCAACTGGAGATCAAGTTCGGAGAACAGGGGTTTACCCTTCTTGTAGCCAAAATGGAGGCCATCTATCTGGATCAGTGTTTCTATAGTCATAGTGTACTACATTACTAATACACTGCAAATCTAGGATACTTTTGGAATTATTCAAAGCCAACAGCAAATATTTTATCGATTTCATCAAAATTTCCGGTCGATGCAGCAGGTGTGGTACACTGATCCGCCCGGACTCAGGGCCCTTTGGCAGACTATTTGTGTTTAGCAGGAGTGGTCTTCAACGAAAGAATATGGTCAAGCAGGCACGTTATTGGGTAGACAGGCACATTATTGATCTGTTGCGGATCAGTATCGGCATCTGTTATGTGTGGTTTGGCATGTTGAAATTCTTTCCGGATCTGAGTCCAGCCGAGGATCTCGCTGGACAGACCATCACCCTCCTCACCTTCGGGACCATCCAGCCCCCCCTTTCCCTGAACTTACTGGCCATATGGGAAGTCGGCGTGGGTCTGATGTTCATGACCAACAGGTTGATGCGGTTTGCATTGTGGGCCATGTTCATCCATATGATCTGCACCCTGACCCCGGCCTTTCTGATCCCGGATGCATTTTTTACCCATTTTCCCTACGGGTTGACCCTGGTCGGCCAGTACATCATCAAGAACTTTGTCTTTATCGCCGTTGCGATCGCCTTGATGCGCAAGGTCAGACCGGTTGAAGAAGGCATGGAAAATCTGAGCTGATCGGGTGACAGGGCTTATCTTTGCCCCATGCATGCCTATCATCCCGAGCCCCATTTGATCCAGGATTTCATTACCCGCTGCCTGGCAGAGGATATTGAATCCGGAGACGTGACTACCCTTGCCTGTATTGACCCACTCAGCCGGAGTACCGGTAAATTGCTCGTCAAGGATGTCGGCATTATTTCAGGACTGGAGTTGGCAGAGGCGATCTTCAAACATGTAGATCCCAGCGCCGAACTGGAATGGTTCAACAAGGATGGAGACCCCGTCCATGAAGGAGATATTGCCTTTCAGGTAAACTGCAGTACCCATGCACTGTTGCAGGCAGAACGGCTGGTCCTGAACAGCATGCAACGGATGAGTGGCATCGCCACGCTCACCAATCGGTTCCTCTTTGAAGTAGAGGATCTGCCCGTCAAATTGCTGGATACACGCAAAACCACCCCGGGCATTCGATTTCTGGAAAAATGGGCTGTCCAGATGGGCGGTGGACACAACTACCGGTTCGGACTGTATGACTGGTTTATGATCAAGGACAACCATATTACGGCTTGCGGGACAGTTACGGATGCCATCGAGCGTGTCGCGGCTTATCAGAAAGCCAAAGGCATCGCCCTCAATGTTACGGTGGAGGTGAAGAATCTGATGGAGTTATTTGAGGTCCTGGATACGGGCAAGGTCACCCGTATCATGTTCGACAATTTTGAACTTCCCCTGTTGAAGGAAGGGGTGCGGTTGGTCGACAAGCGGTATGAGACGGAAGCATCGGGAGGAGTCAATCTCACATCCGTCCGAAAGATTGCCCTGACCGGTGTGGATTATATTTCCATAGGTGCGCTGACCCATTCGGCGCAGGCTCTGGATATGAGTTTGAAGATTCTGGATTAGATATCCCACCTAGACATAGTGGGTCAAACCTAATCCGATCAGGAAGCCCAGGCAAAGGATGGAGATCCAGAAGCGGACATCGCGGTAGAATCCGTGGTGTCTGTCCCAGATGATGCTGCCGATCACAGTGACAAGGATAAGGGTGAGAATGAATAACATAATGCCCATTTTCGATCAATAAGAAGATGCGTCATCAGGGGCTATCCGGTGGTTGCCCACGCAGATAGATCCATGATCTTGCTGGTTCGAAAAGAGGGGTTAATCGGTAATGGGTCGTGATCTCAGATCGGATTTGATCGATTTCACCAGTTGAGGACCAGCAAAAATCAGACCACTATAGACCTGGATCAACGAAGCACCGGAAGCAAACTTTTCACGCGCAGACTCAGGAGAGTCGATCCCTCCGACGCCGATCAACGGAAGGTTTGCCGGGCAATGCCTGGATAGATAACCGAGGACATCGTTGGAACGTTCCCGAAGGGGGGCACCACTGAGCCCTCCGGCACCGATCTTTTGCCATTCTGTCGGCTCTGTGACCAACGGTTCTCTGCCAATGGTCGTATTGGTGGCTACCAGGCCGGCCAGTTTGGCTTCTGCTGCGATGTCGACAATGTCGTTGAGCTGACCGTGCTCCAGATCCGGAGCAATTTTGAGCAGGAGCGGCCGGGATCTTCCTCGTCCATGGTTTTCCTCCTGGAGGGTCAGGAGCAGTTTGCGCAGTGGTTCCTTGTCCTGGAGTTCGCGCAGACCCGGGGTATTCGGAGAGGAGACATTCACCACAAAATAGTCGACCCAAGGCTGCAGTTTTCGCAGGCAGATCAGGTAGTCTTCTACCGCCTGTGCATTCGGAGTGTCTTTATTCTTGCCGATGTTGCCACCGATGATCAGCCCATCGGGGCGATGGAGGACTTCCAGGCGTTCGACCGCGGCATCCACACCTTCATTGTTGAACCCCATCCGGTTGATCAGTGCCTGGTCCTGGGGCAGGCGGAAGAGGCGCGGTTTTGGATTGCCGGCCTGGGGCCTGGGCGTCAGGGTGCCGATTTCGATGAACCCGAAGCCGAGCAGGGCCAATTCGCGGATATAGCGGGCATTTTTATCAAAACCTGCCGCCAGACCGATCGGATTCTTGAATGTCAGACCGAACACCTTCCGGGTCAGGCCCTGATCCTCTCCATACCAGGCCTTTTGCATCATATCCCGGGCGGGAACAATGTCCGCCAGGTTCTGAAGGACGCCCATGGTCAGGTGGTGGGCCATTTCTGCATCCAGGCGAAAGAGTGCAGGCTTGAGGAGGTTGTAGAGGCTCGGCATAGGATGGCAAAGGTAATGTGTGTGCACCACCCTGCCAATGATCGGGACATGGATGATGATGAAACCTGCCCTGATCTGGTCGGTGTTGCGCAACCCGAAAACGAATTGACAGAAAGGGCCCCGAGATCCAGAGGACAGGCTATCTTTCGACAATGGAACCGGATCAGCAATTATCCATTCTGGCCAGTCGCGCCAGTGAGGTCGTTCGCGAAGTGGCTCAGCAGATTGCCAATGCGTATGGAACGGTACGGGCAGGGGAAGTGGAGATCAAAAGCAGAAACAGCCTGGTCAGCCATGTGGATAAGGAGGCCGAACTGGCATTGGTGAACGGGCTGGGTGCCCTGTTACCTGATGCGGGTTTTCTGACCGAGGAAGAAACGGTTGAGCAAGTCTCAGCCCGGGACAGATGGATCATCGATCCGTTGGATGGCACCACCAATTTTCTGCATGGCTTGCCCTTTTTTGCGGTGAGTGTCGCCCTGGAACGGGAGGGTAGGCTCGTGCTGGGAATTGTGCATGAAGTCAGTCGTAACGAACAGTTTGTCGCCTGGGAAAATGGCGGCGCCTGGTGCAATGGCCAGCGCATCCGGGTATCCGATTGCCGACACCTGGAGGATAGTCTTCTGGCGACCGGATTTCCTTATTATGACTTCAGTCGGACGGCAGCCTATGTAGAGGTCCTGCAAGCATTCATGCGGGAAACCCGGGGAGTCCGTCGCATCGGTAGTGCGGCATTGGACATGGCCTATGTGGCCTGTGGCCGTTTTGATGCCTTTTATGAATATGCCCTGCATCCCTGGGATGTCGCTGGTGGAATTGTGCTGGTACGAGAGGCAGGGGGTGTGGTGACCGACTTCAGTGGTGACGATCAGGTGTGCAACAGCGGATCAGAGATCCTGGCGGCTGGACCATACATTCATCCACTTGCACAGAAACAAATCAAATTGTATTTTTAGGCCAGTCTAAAAAAACATTTATGGATACCGCATATGCTTGGTTTGCCGAACAACACCCCGTCTATCAGGCCCTGCTCGCCACCCTGTTTACCTGGGGGGTCACTGCATTGGGTGCCGCATTGGTGTTTTTCTTTAAAAAGATGAACCAGAAAATCCTGGACGCCATGCTGGGATTTGCGGCAGGGGTGATGATCGCTGCAAGTTTCTGGTCGCTCCTGGCACCCTCGATCGAAATGAGTCGCGAAACCAGCAGCCTGCCCGAATGGGCACCGGCACTCATCGGATTCCTCGCCGGGGGACTGTTTCTGGCCCTCCTGGACAAGCTCCTGCCTCACCTGCATCCAGGTTTGTCCATGAAAGAAGCCGAAGGCCCCAAAACCAGCCTGCGCCGCAGCGTCCTCCTCGTACTGGCCATTACCCTGCACAATATTCCCGAAGGTTTGGCCATCGGGGTCGCTTTCGGGGCAGTAGCCTACGGATTGCCATCCGCCACCCTGGGCGCCGCCATCGCCCTGGCGATCGGCATCGGCCTGCAGAATTTTCCCGAAGGAACAGCTGTTTCGGTTCCCTTGCGACGGGAAGGAATGAGCCGCCGGAAATCCTTCTTTTATGGCCAGTTGTCCGGGATCGTCGAACCTATAGCCGGGGTAGCCGGCGCCATGCTGGTGCTGAGTATGCAATCCATCCTGCCTTACGCCCTGGCATTTGCTGCCGGCGCCATGATCTTTGTGGTCGTTGAAGAGCTGATCCCGGAATCGCAGCTGGCCAAGAATACAGACCTGGCCACCCTGGCCACCCTGGCCGGTTTTGCCGTGATGATGACCCTGGACGTGGCCCTGGGATAAAATTTCCAGAAAAGCGATCTGATCCAAAACCCCTAGAAGGCTTTCCTTGTTTCCTGAACCTAATCTTCGGAGAAGCAATGAAGCAATTGACAGGTCTATTCGTGTTCCTTTTTATGGCTGCGGCCATGAGCGCCCAAACGGGAACCATTCAGGGAACCGTTACAGATGCCCTCACCAATGAGCCCATCTTGTTGGCCACCGTTTCAATACCCGGCACCACCACAGGAACTACGACCGACCTGGACGGGAAGTATGTACTGGCGGACCTGATTCCCGGGTTGTACACCCTTGAGGTGAGTTACCTGGGTTATGAGGACCAGAGGCGCTATGAGATCCAGGTCACCACAGCCCGACCAGTCGTTCTGGATTTTCAGCTGGAGGAACAATCCACCCAATTGGATGAAGTCGTTGTCAGGGCTTCACCCTTCAAGAAGACCGAAGAAAGTCCCCTGTCCCTGCGCACCATCGGAGTGGCAGAAATCCAGCGGAATCCCGGAGGCAACCGGGATATCTCCAAGGTCATCCAGACCCTGCCCGGGGTTACCACAGTTTCCTCCTTTCGCAACGACCTGATCATCCGGGGTGGGGCACCCAACGAGAATCGATTCTATCTGGATGATGTCGAAGTGCCGACCATCAATCACTTTGCCACTCAGGGAGCCTCAGGAGGGCCGGTCGGATTGATCAATGTCAATTTTATCCGGGAGGTCGACTTCTACAGTGGCGCATTTCCCGCAAACCGGGGAAATGCCCTGAGTTCGGTGTTCAACTTTCAGCAGGTGGATGGACGATCGGACCGGATCGGAGGCACGGCCATGATCAGTGCCACAGATATCGGCGCAACCCTGGAAGGCCCCATCGGGGAGAAAACGACCTTCCTCCTGTCCGCCCGACGGTCCTATCTGCAATTCCTGTTTCAGGCCCTGGGTCTGCCGTTTCTGCCAACCTATAACGACTTTCAGGCCAAGGTCAAGTACCGTATCGATCAGAAGAATGAATTGACCTTTATCGGCTTGGGAGCCATAGATCAATTTACCCTCAACCTGGAGGCCAACGAGACTGAGGAGCAGCAATTCCTGATCAATAACCTGCCGGAAAGCCCGCAGTGGAATTATACCAATGGCCTGGTGTATAAACACTTTACCGATCAGGGGTACTGGACGTTTGTGCTCAGTCGGAATATGCTGGACAACCAGGCCATCAAATACGCCGGCAATGATGACAGCTCCGAAGACAACAAGATCCTCGACTATGAGAGCAGGGAGATCGAGAACAAGCTGCGCATTGAAAATACCACGCGTTTCGGGGACTATAAATTCAACCTGGGCGGGGGATATGAATTTGTCAAATATGACAACCGGACATTCAATCGCATCTTCACCAGTGCCGGACCACAAACGGTAGACTATCGCTCGGATCTGCAATTTCACAAGATGGCCCTCTTTGGCCAGGTCAGTCGGAAATGGCTGGACGATCGTCTTGTTCTGTCCCTCGGCATGAGATTGGATGCCAACACCTATTCGGACGGCATGATCAATCCGCTGGAGCAGTTTTCGCCCCGGCTCTCCGTTTCCTATGCACTCACCGACCGACTGACCGTGAATGCCAATACTGGGCGCTTCTATCAGCTTCCACCCTATACCGTCCTGGGATATCAGGAGAATGGTGCCCTGGTCAACAAGGAGAACGGAATTGACTTCATCCGCACGGATCACCTGGTTGCCGGTCTGGAATACAATACCGCCTCCAGTTCGAAGATCTCGGTGGAAGCCTACTACAAATCCTATTCTGATTATCCATTTCTGTTGCGGGACAGCCTGACCCTGGCCAACCTCGGCGGGGATTTTGGTGTCATCGGCAATGAACCGGCGGTGTCAAGGAGTGCCGGACAGACCTATGGCATAGAAGTCCTTTTCCAGCAGCGATTGTACAAGGGCTTTTACGGTATTGCTGCCTACACTCTTGGGTGGAGCGAATTTGAAGACAAAAATGGAGATTTAGTCGCCTCCTCCTGGGATGCCCGACATATTGTCAATCTGACCCTGGGGAAGAAGTTTGGCAAGAACTGGGAGGCCGGAGTCAACTGGCGCTTTCAGACAGGGCTGCCCTATACCCCGTTTTCCATGTCATCGAGTCTGGCTCAAAACTGGGATGTCAACGGCAGAGGTATCCCGGATTACCAGCAGCTCAACAGTCTACGATCCACTGTGATCAATGGAATTGACATCCGCGTGGATAAGAAATGGTTTTTCTCCAGGTGGAGTTTGAATGTCTACCTGGATATTGAAAACCTGACGGCAAATGCAGTGGGCCTCCCGCAGTTGATCCTGGATCGTCCCTTGGATGAGAACAACAACCCGGTGGGCGGTCCGGTCGTCGTCAACCCCAATGACCCACCCGAGCAACAGCGATATGCCCTCAAGGAGATCAATGATGCCACCGGGACCAGGATCCCCAGTATCGGAGTCATGGTAGAATGGTAGGAAGGTCGTACTTTCGATAAAAATCACGCCCATGCGCAACCTCATTTTTCTAGCAGCCCTGGTTTTCTTCTCGCTCAATCTGCAGGGGCAAACCCAGGTAGATCTCGACGCCGAACAGTGGACAGATGCGGATATTACCGAGTTCTATACCGGTACTCCCGAGGCCGTGGAACCTATCCTTTTGGATACCAAACCCTTGTTTCTAAAAGAGGCGATTGCCAAGGGATTTTATGAGATTGAATATCCGCCAGTTGCTCGAGAAACAGGTATTCAAGGCGTGGTAAAAATCCGTGTACATCTGGATGAACATGGAACGTATATCAGCGCTAAACCTGTGCAGGGCATTGGTGGTGGTTGTGAAAAAGAGGCATTGTTCATGGTCCAGAAAGTCATCCGGAGAGGGGTGAAACCTGCAGAAAAAGGAGGAGTGGCCATTCCGGTCATCTTTGACTTTCCTGTGAGATTTACCCTCCAATAAATCTTTTTAAGATCATCGATCTATTTCCACTGAAAGGACTGAATGATCCCGGTCAGGTCCTCACGTACAAACTCGGTGACAGGCCGGAGGGAGTCCGGTTGTGGCCGGGCATTGAAGTACAAACTTCCCCGAAAGAAGTGTTGCACACTATCGGTCAGAAAGAACTGGAAGGGTGAGGCACTTGGTCCTTCCATATTGAAGGCCATCCCGGATATGCCGTTGGGGAGGGAGATCTTGAAATCCTCGATATAACTCGCTCGTTTGTTCTGTTCGTTTGCCAGGCGAAAGGCATCCTGGACCAGTTGCTGGAATTGCGTATAGCTACTGAACGAGGTATAGGTACAGTGAAGGTCCGCATTGAAGCAGTCTGCTCGGAGATTGAACCAGCAGGGATTATCAATGAACTCGTCAAAATAGAAACTGTCTCTGCGCAGGACAAAGTAGTCTGGAAATGCGAAGGTGAAAGGACACTCCTCCTGAGTATAGTGTTGAATGGTGCGATCCGGGTAGTTCACCCTGGAATAGGCCCTGGGCCGGGGACTGATATCTCCGTTCGAAGAACAGGCCGAAAGACTCAGGATGATCAGGATCAATCCTGGGATGGAGAGGCGGTTTTTCATCCTGGTTCTGGTAAGGTCAATTTGATCTCTTCGATACGTTTTCTGTTCACCTTGGTCACTCTGAAGAAGAATCCGTTAAACTCCACTACCGTATCTCTTCTGGGGATCACGCCGGCCAACTGGAGGACCAGCCCGGCCAGTGAATCTGCATCATCTTTGACCTCATCAAAGGTGCTGACATCGATCCCGATGATCCGGCACACATCATTGATCAGGGTCTTGCCTTCAAACAGGTAGTTTCGTTCGTCGAGCTGTTGATAGTTGACTTCGACCTCATCATCAAACTCATCCTTGATCTCCCCGACGATCTCCTCCATAATGTCTTCCAGGGTGACCAGGCCGGCAGTACCACCATATTCGTCGACAACGATGCCAATATGTCGTCTCTCGGTCTGGAATTCCTTCAGCAGGTCGTTGATCTTCTTGGATTCAGGGATATAGAGCACCTCTGTTCGAACGAGGGTCTGCCATTGAAAATCCTCGGATTCATTCAGGTAGCCGATCAGGTCCTTGGTATAGACGACTCCCTGGATATGGTCCAGGTCCTCTTCATACACCGGAATCCTGGAATACCCCGAATCCCGAACGACATGGAGCAATTCTGGAAAAGCTGCATGTGTGTCGATGGCAACTATATCGGTACGTGGACGCATGATCTGTTTGGCGGAGACATCGGCAAACTGGACGATTCGCTTGAGAATGTCCACTTCCTTGATGGTGTGTTTTCCATGACTGACCGTCAGGTCGATGGCACTGTTGATCTCGGAGGAACTGGGGCCTTCTTCGATCCGGTGTCTGGCCAGTCTCTTTTCCAGGACATCGGTCCAGTTGACCATGATGGCGGTCATGGGTCGAAATATCCGGGACAGGATAAAGAGTGTCTGGGACATCGAACGGGCCAGGGACAGGACATTCAGACGGGCATAGATCTTGGGCAGGATCTCGCCCATGAGGACCAGGATCATGGTGACGCCGACGACCGAAAGGGCGAAATGCAATCCTTTGCCCATGCTTTCCGTAGACAAGCCGAAATTTCCAATATGCAAGTGTATCCACTCCGCCCACCCGATGCAGGTCAGCACGGGGAGCAGACTGCGCAGGAGGAACTCCGACACAATAATGATGGAAACGTTGACGAAGTTGTTGCTGATCAGGATGGTGGCCAGCAGGGTACCCGGTCGGTCCAGGAGTCGAAGAATCCGTTGTGAAGCAGCCGAACGTTCCTCCTTCAACTCTTCAAGATCTGTGACGGATATAGAAAAGTAGGCGACTTCCGAAGAGGACAGCAAACCGGAACAGATCAACAGGAGGATAAAGAGCAAAATGCCCAGAATGGTGCCGGGATCAATACTCATTGACAGGACCATTCCGGCCCAGGCAACAGCAGGCTCAGGGTCAACTTCCAAGGACGATACATTTGGTGACCAATGCGTCAGGCAGGGCCCTCCTCGTTTTAGAATGGGAGGTCATCACCGTCTTCTCCATTTGTAGTGTCACGTTTTGGTTCAACCGGATTCGAGGAATCGGAAGGGGGAGCATCCTGCTCTCCCGGGAACCTTCCGGGATCAGCACTGCGGTCACTGCGCTCCAATATGCGGAGCATATTCCCGACCACCTCGGTGACATACCGATCGATATTATTCGCATCGGTGTATTTGCGATGCGTCAGTTTACCTTCAATATAAACCAGCTTTCCCTTCTTGAGATCTCGTTCTGCGCGCTCGGCCAGTTGACGCCAGACGACGACATCATGCCATTCCGTTTGGGTCTGCCATTCGCCACTTTTATCCTTGTAGGATTCATTGGTCGCGACTGGAAATTTGGCGACAACAACTCCATTGTCCAGTCGACGAACTTCAGGATCGCGGCCCAGATTTCCGACGAGAGTGACTTTATTGATCATGATCTATAGGGTTCAAGAGGAAAAAAGAAGAATCAGAGAAGAGACCCTCTCCAGAATTCTATTCAACAGGCAAAGGTAGTGAAGTTTGCGGCACTATGGAATAATCTGAAGATGCTTCCCGGACAGGCCGGGGACAGAAGGGGAAGGTTAGTCCACTCGGGATCAATACCCGAGAAGCGTCAGACCAAACCGGATGGCCAAACCACCTAATCCCAGATTGCCCAGAATAAACCAGATGGCAAACGAAGGATGCTTTTCATGTTGATGGACCAAGAGGTTAAAGGCGAATGTTAGAGGAAGAAGGACCCTCGTGAATGCAAACTGTCCCGCCAGGACAGAGGGTCCTAACAGCGGAAACAAAACGGCGAAGCCAATACCGTATTGCCAGAAGCGATCGGACCATTTCGGTTTGACAATCAGATAGAGGGCCTGAAAGAAGAGGGAACACAGGCTGACAATTTCAAGAAAGAGGCCGATCCGGAAAAAGGTTGTTTCTCCCTGTGAGGTCCGAAGATCCGTGTATCCCTCCCCAAGCTTTTGGACCATCCCGACAAAGGGGAGGGCGAAGTTTCCGGATTGTGTGGCCCTGCCCGGGGGAAGTTGAACCTGGACATAAATGACCCAAAACACGATGGGCAGGAACAAGAGTCCCAGATGCATGAATGTCTTTTTGCTGAGCAGGCCATTTGACTTGAATGCCGATAAGGCGGGGGTAAAACTGAGGATAGAGGTCTCCTTGACGAGAGCGGCCATCCCCAGGAGGAGGGCCCAGATCCATCCGGACCCCTGCAGAGTCAACGCTCCCAGGCTGATAACGGCTGCGGGCAGATCCGTCAGGGCCTTACTCACCGATACCAGGGTGCCTGTCGTCCACAACAGGGAAACCGCCAGGAGGATATCCCGGACACTGTTGAATCCCACCCGCTGCCAAAGCAGAAAAAAGAGGAGAAACCAGAAAAGGAGATTCAAGGCAGCGTATACCTGGAGCGTCCACCAGGTGTGCCCCATGCCCATGAGATGCGCCATGATCGGCAAGCCTATGCGACGTGCACGATACCGTGGGCGGTCCATTGCACGAGTCATTCCCGGATCCTGCAGGGCAGGGTCCAGGGCCAGTTGAGCGTAGAATTGCCCGTCATACCCGAATCTGGACAAAGTGACCACATCCATTTCGTACACCCTGGACAACTGACGCCCTTTCCAGCGCTTGCCAAATTGAATGACCGGAATCAGGCCTTCTTCAGATGTCACCTGATCTACCACCATGCCTACGGGAATAATGGCAAATACAACCAGCATAAGAGGTATCCACCATCTGTTACTCCGGATCGATCTGACTGGTTTCCACATGCGAGTCTGTACTGTTTTCCCACCGGCCACCATGCGGGGTATTCAAGGAATCCATCACAAGGTAGCATGAGAATGGATGCCTGCTAAATGGCATCACAGGACTACTCATCTACTATCATGCCTTTTTTGGGACGTATGGTGCTGGATCTAATGGGGAAGGCCAATAGTTTCGATATACGTTCTGATGATACGGGGGAGAGCCCAGGTACTGAAATCTCCATTTTGTGCAGCGATCCAGTCCACCGGTATCGTGGCATCCTGAGGGAGAAGGATCGGGAGAAAAAAGCCGTGGATACGTTGGTGACTGAGGAGTTGGTTCAGGTCAGGAACCTGAGGGAGGGTGATCTGCGGGTTCATTCCTGTCCAGGTATGGACCTGCTCGCGGAGTAACGGCTTCCTCTTTCTGTGGCTGATATCACTGACTTCTACGAAGGGAAACGTATACAGTTGGGGCCAGATATCCTGATCCCCGCGTTGGGTCAACCAGGTCGTATCCTGTTGATAGAAAATGAAAAACACAAAACTGCGATCGGTCACCGGAGCTTTTTTCCGTTTTAACGGCAGGGTCGATACCAGGTCCAGGACGTACGCAGTACAATCCGGAGAGAACGGACAACGGGCACAATCCGGGTTTTTCGGGATACACTGAAGTGCACCAAAATCCATGATCGCCTGATTGTAAATGGCGGGATCGCTTTTCCCCATCAGCTGATCAGCCCATTGCTGAAGTATACCCCGAGTAGCCGGATGGTCAACAGGCTCTTGCAGGGCGGTCAGCCGGGAGATCACCCGAATGACATTGCCATCCACGACGGCGTGCGGCCGGCCGAAGGCAAAGCTGGCAATGGCAGCGGCGGTATACGGACCAATTCCGGGCAGAGACAGAAGCCCCTCATACGTCTCAGGAAATTGCCCTCCGTATTCAGTGTGAACGATACCTGCCGTTTTGTGCAGGTTGCGGGCCCGGTTGTAATAGCCCAGCCCTTCCCACAGTTTGAGGACCGTTTCGATTGGTGCGATGCTGAGTTCCTGGACGCTGGGGAAGGCTTCGAGAAAACGGTTGTAGTAGGCGACTACGGTCTCGGCCCGGGTTTGTTGAAGGAGAATTTCGGACAACCAGATCCGATAGGGATCAGGCTCCTGCCGCCAGGGCAAGGGCCGGTCAACCTGTTCTGACCAGGCGATCAGACGTTTGTTGAACCGGTTGGGCAGGTCAATGTCCGTTATAATCATGGTACAAAGAAAAAAAGGTGACGAGGGAAATCGTCACCTTTTGAAATATGTGGCTATGAGAATAACAGATTTTGATCAATTTTCTTCAGGTTGGTGATCTCCGTAGAGTTCTGCCATTTCACTGTATCGTGTGCGCACCATGCCTTTCAGGGCTTTGCGCGCAAAGAAGATGCGGCTTTTCACCGTACCCAGCGGAAGTTCCAGTGCATCGGCGATCTCCTGGTACTTGTATCCCTGATAGTGCATCAGGAAGGGTACCCGGATGCTGTCATCCAGACTGTCCAGCATACCATTCAACTCCTTCATCATGATGTTGGACCCGGCATCGTTGTGTACCTGGTTGGACCCACTGTTGATATAGTAGTTGTTGTCAGTGGAGTCAAACAGGGTATTGGCCTTGACCTTCTTCCGGTAGTTGTTGATGAAGATATTCTTCATGATGGTAAACAACCAGGCCTTGAAGTTGGTACCGGGACGAAATTTGTCGCGGTTGGTCAGAGCCCTGAAGGCTGTTTCCTGGAACAGATCCCTGGAATCATCTACGTTTTTCGTCAGATTGTAAGCAAATGCCTGCAAGTAATTGCTCATCTGATTGAACTGCTGATTAAATTCTATGGTCGACATATCTCCTCGTTTGTTGAACCAAATATACATGACTTTTAAACAAAAAAAAGCCCTGAATGCCGATTATTTAGACGGATTCTAATATAAATCTCATAAAACATTGATTATCAATGGCATTAGTATGCCATTAGAAGTAGGTTAAGAAAATCTTAATTCAATTTTAATTGAAAGATTGTCGGCCGGACGCTATTTCTACAGGGAGGTCAGCGGCGGACAAGGGGCCGACACGGCGGAAGGGCTACTTGCATAAAGAACTGACACCCAGTATATAATGTTCGACAACACCGATGTCAACTGCTGTTTGATCGCCCAGGAAGCCCCGGACATCCTCATCCTTCAACAAAGTAGCCGCCTGTTGTGTGAGGGAACGGGCAACCGGCATCCATGACCAGTGCCATTTTTCTTCTTCATAGCCAAACGGTCGGTCTTCACCCTTCGGGCTGTAGGGTTGGCAAAATCCGAAAGAAGAGGCATGTTCAGCCAGCCAGGTGTAGATCTTCAGCCCTTCTCCCCGGGCGAACCAGTCATTCTCGAGATGATTCAGATCGATATCCGTCCCCCAGTGATGGCGGCTGGTTCCCGGCATGGAACTGTATCGCAGTATGCGTTTGGCCCGAAGGACAGGATCCGGCTCGGCTTCGGTCAGATTGATGCCTCCTTCCACCAGCGTCTGTCCGGTCCATTTCTTTTCCCAGATCTGCTTCTGTCGATCAAAATTCCGTGTTGCGGAAATGATGCGCAGGGTGACCCCGTCTTTCAGGGCTGCGGTATACATCTCTACAAAGGCAGCATAGGCATCTGCCCGGAGGCGAAGCCCGGATTGATTGGCATGCTCCGGCTGAATGGTCGTAAACGCAGGATGGACGAGGGGATCAAACTTGCCGGTGATATAGGCAATTGAAAAGCTGTCGGCCGAACTCATCACGCTCGATGCTTCGAGTGGGTGCTGACTTGATTCCTCAACAGAAGCAGGTGTTGAGGAAGTACAACCTGCGAGAAGAAACAGGACGGGGAGGATCAACATAGTGCAATTCTTCATACCGGGTCTTATCCATCTGAAAGGTACGAAACGGCCGGAGTACTCTTCAGACTTCAGTCGGGAATAGCCACCGCTGGAGTATGGGCAACAACCTGCTCCGGGCGGTTTCATCCAACTGGATCGTCTCTGCCTCTGGCACGCGACTGGTATTCTCCCTCTGTTTGAGCAGGAGCGCGATCTGCCGCTTTGATCCCGCACTGTATCCTGCGAAGGTTCGACGAAGGATGGGCAGCACCGATAGAAAAGCTTCCTCCGGAATGGTGTTGACCCAGGCATCGATCGTATGCCATAGATCCGGTTGATGCAGTAACAATGCTTCCGCACCCGTCAGCAGTCCACTGCACCAGGAGGAGGCTCGTTGCATATCGTCTTCCCGCTCCAGCTGTTCACGCAAATGCCGCACAAACTGTTCAGAAGTCCAATACCCTTCTTCCAGGAGGAATCGGGACAGGGCACCACTCAGGTAAGGATGAGTCGTATCTGATTCTGCAGCTTCGACCAGGATCTGGAGGAATTCCGGAATGTCTGCCTCTTCCTTCAGCAACCGAATATCCGTCATCAGTTGCCGGATACGGCCGGGCATTTCCACGGCCTGCTCATCACTCAACCCGATAAAGAACGTCGCCAATCCCACTCGGATACGGACCTTCAGTCGATCGATCAGGGTGAGTAGTTCAGCTGACTCATCTGGCTTTTGCTCCCCGTATTGAATGACATATACTAAAGGAGTCAGGGTTTTCATCAGGTCGAGGATGTCGCTATTTTCCGCCACTCGCACCATCAGGATCTGCGCCAATCTGGCAGAAGTATGGGGTAGTTCGGCAGAAAGACAATCCCTCAACCATTCAGAGATCGGTGCCATATCCCGTGTCTCTTTCGCTCGATGAAGTGTAAATCGATGTGCGGCCTCGTGAATGGTCAGCCCCCACAGCCCGGCTTCCAGCAAGCGCATGCCGAACAGCTTTTTCCATTGCAAGGTCCATCGCTCCCGAAAGCTGCCTTTTGTCCGTTCTCCTGCAGCACGACGTGTTCCCCAGGGCATATCCAGCAGGAGGAGTCGATGCAACAGGATGCTGGCACTCCGATTGGTTTTCTTCCGGAGATCCAGATCCAGGAGGACCTTGTCCGGTGTCTCCAGGGCACGCTTTAACCTGGCTGTTCGGACAGCGGCCTGAAAATCTGCCTGAAGAGGGGTAAGCGGGATGGTATCCGGGACCTTGCCCATGCGATCGCCGATCAGGTTTTTCTCCCGGATCACCTCCAGCCAGCTCACTTCTCCATGGGCCATGGTGGCCAGGGCCGCCTCTTCCAACTCCCTGAATCCGGGTTGATGCATCTGCCGGAGGGTCGCCAGGGCTTCAGCCATTTCCACGGAGGCCGGCACAGAAGCCGGGGGAACCCCCAGGCCCTTGCTGCGAAGCAATTGTGCGGTGCGGGTCATCCAGTGGATGGTGGTACCGTCCCGGTGTTCAAAGAGCAGATCGTACCAGGCAGGACTGAGGACCCCCGCTCCATACCCGCTTCTGGTGGCCAGATTGTGATAGGTCCAGGGCACCCAGGTGGCAGATGTTTGAAGGGGATCCAGCCCCTGCAACAGGGCCTGGTCCATGGTGGCCTCATGCTGCTGGAGATCTAGCCCGGGGACATGATAGGCGCCACATACCACGGCTATTCGTTGATAGCCCCGGCTCTGATATTCACGCATGGTTCGCCTCATCCAGGCTTCGCGCAATTGCAATTCCTGATCCCCCGAATCATCAAGTGCGGTTCTCACATCCGTCATCAGCTGACCGATGGCAGGAAACAGGTCCTCGTCTCCA
This sequence comes from Bacteroidia bacterium, assembly GCA_030429045.1. Lineage (GTDB taxonomy): Bacteria > Bacteroidota > Bacteroidia > Chitinophagales > Saprospiraceae > JAGNXB01. Next base: position 53,625 of record JAUIEA010000008.1, read on the forward strand.
TGGACCTGTTCGAAATAGTATTCCCACCACCGTTCTGTATCCGAATATCCCATCTGGGTCGCCACTGTGGCAAAAGGGTCATTCCGCTCTTCACGGGAGGTCGATCCAGTTAGCTGGTGTTGCATGCCCCAGGGCAGGTCCATGGCAATGACCGGGACCTTTCTGGATGCAGCATAACGAGCGGCCAGCCATTCGGGAGAAAAACGGGCAAAGGGCAGGTGGGCCGCAATGCCCGGTTGTTGTGGGGCATAGATCAACAGGGCCAGCGGTGGGATCAGACCCGGATCTCCAATCAGGTCAAGGGCCATCTGTCCATCTGCAGGACATTCGACCAACAGGCAGTCAGGCTTCCAGCGAAGGAGTGCCTCCAGCAATCGCCGGGCCGATCCGGGGCCATGATGCCGGATCCCAAAGAGTCGAATTTCGCTGGTGGTGTTCATCTGGGTAAAGCGAAGATGGGTGAATTGCTGTTAATTCTGGATCTGAAATACCACGGTCAGGGGATGAAATGTTTTTTATGAAAAGTGAAAAAATGCCCTCTCTGTTGAAATGGTTGTTCCTGGCCATACCCCTCGCCTTTTTGATTCTGATCCTCCGGCCAGTTCCTCCACTGACGGAATCCAATGCCCGATCGGTTTCGGGAAAGGTCATCCAGATCATGGAGACGGGCCAGAAAGACATCAGCATTTACCTGGAAGGGAATGCACATCATTTCTATATCAACAGGGGACTGGAACAGGGATTGTCGCTGGAAGGCCTGCGCCGGGATCTCGTGGGCAGGGAGGTCACCCTGGTCTATCCATGGCATTGGACCCCACTCGATCCTCAGAATAAGGGTCATCATGTCAGTCAGGTCATCCTGGATGAGCAGCTGGTCTTTTCTGAATAGCGATCAGGACTCCAGCCGGCAAGCATCATAGAGGTCGGCCCAGTCTTTTCGACCCTTCATAATGGTATCCCGGTATTCCAGCCAGACTTCGGTATCGGCCGTGGGATCCTTGATCACTGCCTGCCGGATGCCAGGTGCCAGATCCTGTGCCGTCAGGGTGCCATCCCCGAAATAGAGCGACATGGCCAGACCCTGATTGATCACCGAAATGGCTTCCGCCGCGCTGAGGGTGGCGCTGGGCCGTTTCAGTTTTTCCTGTTGATCCTCTGTCCGTCCCTGCCTCAATTCCCGAAAGAGGGTGACCAGACGCTCGATCTCCTTGACTGGCAGGGGGATTTCATTCTTCATGGTATGCAGAAAATCAGCGCGAACCCGATCCTGGACGATCTGGACCTCCTCTTTCAAGGATGCCGGCATGGGCATGACCACTGTGTTGAACCGGCGACGCAAGGCTGAGCTCAGGTCATTGATCCCCCGGTCCCGGTCATTTGCCGTGGCGATCAGATTGAAACCGGGCAAGGCCTGAACCCGGGTGTTCAGTTCGGGAACAGGCAGGATCTTTTCAGACAGAATAGTGATCAGGCTGTCTTGTACATCAGAAGGGATTCGGGTCAGTTCTTCCACCCGAATGATGGCACCCTGCTCCATGGCGCGGTAGACCGGGCTGGGGACCAGGGCATCCTGGACCGGTCCATCCTGGAGCAGGCGGGCATAATTCCAGGAATAGCGGAGCGATTCTTCAGCCAGACCGGATGTACCCTGGATCAGCCGGGTCGAATCTCCGCTGATGGCAGCGGCGAGATGTTCGGCTACCCAGGTTTTAGCTGTGCCCGGAACGCCGAGAAGCAGGAGGGCCCGATCCGTGAGCAGGGTGGCAATGGCCGCTTCGATGATCCGGGGATGACCGATGTATTTTGTACTGATCTTGGTCCCGTCAGCGAGGGTGCCACCCATCAGATAGGTGCGCACTGCACCGGGAGACAACCGCCATTGTGGTGGGCGATAGCCTTTGTCATGGGTGGTCAGCGCCTCCAGTTCATGCCGATAGACATCTTCTGCGGGTGGGCGAAGGACCCGGGTAATCGAGGGATCGGGAGCAGCTTTCTTTTTGGCCATGGCTGCAATTTACGGCAACTGCCCGGGTGAGGGAGCAATCATTTTCACATGATCGGTTCTCTATAAAGGCTGGAACCATTTACCCTCTTACACCATTATATATATAGACCCGAAACCGACACCAAAGATCGATCACCCGCGCCGAGCAATCGGATGCGGGTTTTTTTGTTTTCGGATCACAGGAAAACCATTCACTGATTTTCTGGTTTGTGTCTATGATCGATTGATAGGCCTGTTATGATCCGATTTTTACAAGACCAGATCACTTTTGTGAAGAGCACACATTCCTTGCTCGTCCAATTCATTTTGCTAGGCATTCTGATCACTCAGGTACATGCACTACCCGGGCAGACCTATTATGTTGGTGGCGCAGATGGGTTATGGGAGATTACGATCACCAATGGAAATTGTTCGGCTGATTTTATTGGTCCATTTACGGATGTGGCCACAGGGAATAACGTCTTTTCCGGAGATATCGCTATTTGCCCGGATGGCAGCCTGTACATCACCGATAACAGCAGTATTTGGGAAGTGGATCCGGGAACAGGTGATTGCACACTTGCCGTCTTTTCGCCTACTTATCTGGGCATTGTCGCATTGGGTTGTGAAGGGAATGGGATTCTTTACGGTGCAGCATTCAATCTGGGAGCCGGACCGATCCTCTACCAGATTGATGTGAATGCCGGAACCATTACAAACGTCGGTGTTTTACCCTTTAATCCTTCCGGGGATTTGCATTTGTATGGTGGGTCATGGTATATGTCCAGCAATGAAGGCCTGATCCAGTTAGATGTTCAAAACCCGGGTGCGAGCAGCCTGTTGATTCCCGGCATATCCTTTGTCGGAATGACTGCATATGCAGGTGAATGCAATTCTTTGCTGGGAGGTGACGGAGATAACCTGTTTGTCATAGATCTGGACGAAGAATCAGTTTCTGCACTCTGTGTGGTTCCCGGTGTTCAGATTGGCGGGTTGACTACACAGGCAGAATTTGATCCGATTGCTTCTTGTGAAATTTATCTTGACCTCGATGAGGATGACAGTTCCGGAGCTCCGGAAGCGGATTATGACAGCGAGCCATATTCCTGTCTGACCCCGGAAGGCCTGCCGATTGCAGATGAAGACCTGGACCTGGAAACAGCTGGTACAGATATTGACTTCATGACCATTCACCTGGTTGGGGGCAACGCCAATGGGGCGGATGAATTTCTGGAATTACTGACAGCTAACAACATCACCATTGCCGGGTCGGGAACTGACCAGATAACGCTTACCAATGCTGGTGGTGCTACAGTTGCCGATTTTCGAGCGGCGGTATTGGCGATTCGCTATATGAATACGGGTGTTCCGCTGCAGGCTGGCGACCGGACCATCGAGGTACAATTCACACTGGTAAATGGCGATGAATCCAACATCGGGGTGGCGACAATCCCGGTAGAGGTCTATCCGGATCTGGATGTGGACCTGGGAGAAGATGTGATCCTGTGTCAGGGAGATGTGACACTACTGGACGCCGGGATCCCCAATGCAGAATATCAGTGGTCGACCAACGAAACGACGGAGCAGATCGCGGTCGTCAGTGCAGGTCTGTATGCGGTGACGGTCACGGATGAACTGAGCTGTCCCGGATCTGATACGGTAGAGGTATTTGTCCTGCCGAATGTAGAGATCCAATTGCTGGGAGACACAGTCTGCCAGGACGAGGAAGCGGTGATCAGCTTTATCAGTGACGCAGGCGAACCACTCGATCTGATCATCGAATCCACACCTGGCGGGCAGACGCTGGTATGGAACGGGGTGACCAGTGGTTATAGTGAGAGTGTCCTGTTCGGTGAGTCCCAGGTCATCCAGATCACGAGCTACAGTCTGACAGGGAATGGAGAGGCCTGTTGGATCAACCTGGAGTTGACCAATCAAGTGAAGGTCAACCTGCTGGATACCACCTATCAGGAAGTGCGTCTGTGTCACGGCGAAACCTATGAAGTGGGCGGCGGCTTTCAGACAGAGGCCGGGATGTACGAAGATGTCTATCTGAACAGCGAAGGATGTGACAGCCTGGTGATCACCGACCTGGCATTCTGGCCGTTGGATAGCACCATTCTCCAGTTGACGTCCTGCGATCCGAATCAAGTGGGTCAGGATGAAACCTTTTTTACCAATACCAATGGTTGCGACAGCCTGGTGGTGACCATTACCAGCTACAGTGCTGCGGATACGACCTTGCTTAAGCAGACCACATGTGACCCTGCCCAGGCGGGTACGACGTCGGACCTGCAGACCAACCAGTCGGGATGCGACAGCCTGATCATCACTACAACTATCTATCAGGCCTCGGATACGACCTTGCTTGAGCAGACTACATGCGATCCGGCACAGTCGGGTACGACGTCGGACCTGCAGACCAACCAGTCGGGATGCGACAGCCTGATCATTACCACAACTATCTATCAGGCCTCGGATACGACATTACTTCTGCAAACCACATGCGATCCGGCCCAGGCAGGCACGACGACGGACCTGCAGACCAACCAGTCGGGATGCGACAGCCTGATCATTACCACAACTATCTATCAGGCCTCGGATACGACATTACTTCTGCAAACCACATGCGATCCGGCCCAGGCAGGCACGACGACGGACCTGCTGACCAGCCAGTCCGGATGCGACAGCCTGGTGATCACGATGACCACTTTATTGCCATCTACCAGAGACACCCTTGTCGAGATCACCTGCCAGGTACAGGATACGGGTCTAGCGGTGATCAATCTGACCAACCAGTCCGGTTGTGACAGTGTGATCGTTCGCATTACGGAGTGGTCGGGAACTGATAGTTGTGATCTGCAGATCGGAGTGACCATTTTTCAGCCAGCATGTGCGGGTGATCCGGGAGAGATCCAATTACAAGGAGAGGCCGGCATCTACCCTGTCGACGTGACATGGGGACTTCTGGACGGTGTCAAACAGACGACCAACTGGGACACTGCAACCACACCATTAACCCTGGGAGGACTATTGACTGGCACCTACACTTTTTTGGCCATGGATGCCAATGGCCAGGTGTGGCAGGATACCATAACCATTACATCAGGAGAGCCTTTTTCCGTTGACCTGGGCCCTGATCTGCAGGTGGCCACCGGCACAACTGTTAACCTGAATGCGATCATCAATCCGATCACCTCCACGCTGGAAAGCATTATATGGGAGCCCAATCTGTGTGCATTTTGTCTGGATCCAACGGTGACCGTGGACGAGGAGATCACCATCCGGGTGACGGTGCGTACGGATGGTGGATGCGAGGATACAAACCAGGTTACCATCCGGGTGGAAGAAGGATCACGACCTCAGGTATTTATCCCCAGTGTCTTCAGCCCGAACAATGATGGGATCAATGATCTGTTTGCGCCTCAGGGTGATGCGTCCATACGAGTGGAGGAGTTTGGTATTTATGGCCGATGGGGGGAGCGGATCTATCGGGGTGGCGCATTCCAGCTGGGAGACCCCAACCGAGGGTGGGATGGCTCTGTGCGCGAAGATCCCGCACATGTGGATGTGTATGTGTATGTGGTGACTTTACGATGGCCGGATGGCACGACCCGATTGTACAAGGGCGATGTTCAGATTGTCCGCTAATTCATAAGAGATAACGAATCAGGAGGGAAAGCAGGCCATGAATATTCACCGCCATATCATAGAAGGAACAATATCCGGAAGGCCATTTGCAAAAACGGCCTTGATGGCCGGACTACGAGCTGTTGTCGTCAGTTCTATTCTAGTGCTGTTGTCGATAAACCTGCAAGCTCAGCCATATGAATACTATGCGACATCGGCTTTTGACCTTTGGACCATTTCAATTGACGCCAATGGTGATTGCGGTTCTTCGCTAGTGGGCCCTTTGCTGGATGAAAATGGGATGCCTGTCGTTTCTGCCGATTTGGCGATTTCACCTGATGGAACACTCTATAGCACTGACGATGGAAGTTTCTGGGAAATAAACCCATCTACCGGGGAGTGTACACTCATCGTTTTTTCTCCGGTCAGCCTCGGATTAGTTGGTATGGTATGTACAGATGCCAATACGATCTATGCCGTCGCAGCTGTTGGGCTCGGTGGCAGCTTGTATGTCGTCGATATAACTGGTGGAACGATTACAGATCTTGGGCCTACCGGCTTCAGTTGTCAAGGTGGAATTACAGAATACAACGGCGAATATTATATGACTGCCGATGAGGGGCTGGTGAAACTGGATCTGACCAATCCAGGCAATAGTGAGGTAGTAGCTCCAACCAATTTGACCCATCTCGGGCTTTCAATTTATTTGGGCGAATGCAATACGGTGCTGGGAGGAGGGCCGAACGGTGTGCTGACCAAGATCAATGTCAATACCGGGGAGGAAATCGAGTTATGTTCTATTCCTGCGCCAACGATTGGAGGGTTGACCTCATCTGATGAATTGTTGCCTTCTCCAGATTGTGAGATCGCTCTTGACCTCGATGAGGATGACAGTTCCGGAGCTCCGGAAGCGGATTATGACAGCGAGCCATATTCCTGTCTGACCCCGGAAGGCCTGCCGATTGCAGATGAAGACCTGG
>JAUIEA010000142.1 GCA_030429045.1 Bacteroidia bacterium
GAAGGTGAAGCATATGAAATTGAAAGTAGTCGTCATTATAAACTTGACGTTCGACATTCTGTATCTAGTATTATCAAATACTATATATCCCCCAATAATGCTTTATATATATTTGATGAGTTAAAGAATTATTTACAGAAAATAAACCTCGTATACCAGGATAAAACAAACATAATATTTTCAAATGAAGATGGTTATACATTAATTTATACAAAACAAGATAAATAGTTATCGGCATTTTCAAAGATTATCAATCTCTGAAAAGAATCCTTGAATTAGTGGTAGATTTATTAAAATGAATTTCTATTGTCATTCTGAGCTGAAAATAATGAATACATTGTGGAATTAATTTTCCTAATAATGGAACCACTATATTTATTCTGAATTTGCAATCAATAAAAAAGCTAATCACCCCAATCGGTCTACCAACACTTTCGCCCTCTTCAATATATCCTGCACCTCATCCATATTCCCCCCCTGGGCATAGACCCGTAAGACCGGTTCCGTGCCACTGGGGCGGAACATCAGCCAACCTTCCGGGAGGTAGTACTTGAAGCCGTCCAGATCCTCCTTTCGGGTAGTCCCCAGTGTATTCTCCGGGTCGATGGTGTCGTTTTTGCAGGCGGCGATCACCGCCTGTTTGTGCGACTCCTCCACATGCAGGTCCCAGCGATCGAAATCGAAAGAGCCTACCTTTTCGTGGACCATCTCCACCAGCTGATCCAGGGTCTTTTTGGTCCGGGCCATGAACTCGAGGATCATCAGGCCCATCCACACGCCATCCCGCTCGGGGATATGCCCCTTGACGGCCAGGCCGCCGGACTCTTCACCACCCACCAGCACATCCTCCTCGATCATGATCTCGGCGATATACTTGAAGCCGATCTTCGTCACTTCGAAGTCCAGGCCATACTGTTTGGCGAGGGTCTCCATCTTGTCGGTGACGGAGAAGGTCACCACCACTTTGCCTCGGAGGTCCTTGTAGTCGTGGAGGTAGATCAGCAGCAGGAGCAGGAGGTGGTGACTATCCACAAAACGTCCTTTGCTGTCGTACATGCCGATACGGTCGGCATCCCCGTCATTGGCCAGTCCGGCACCAAACTGCCCGGAAGAGGCCAGCAGTTCGGAAAGCTCACCCAGGTTGCGATGAATCGGTTCAGGGGCCTGGCCATGGAAACCGGGGTTGTCATCACAATGCAGACAATGGGCATTGGGCAAGATGCGCGGTAGGATACGCTGACCGGCACCATACATGGCATCATAGGCCAGCCGGATACCCGACTCCTGGATCATGGGGATATCAAATCCCTCCAGTACATGCTGGTAGTAGATCTCTTCCAGATCGACGTAGCGGATCAGGTTATTTTCCAGAAGGGCCTCCATGGAGGGGTACTGATCTTCCAGTGTTCTGGGGATACGTTCCTCGACGGCTGCGATATCTTTTGGAATGGTCGGCCCGCCAAAGGCGGATTTCAACTTGAAGCCGTTGTAGGTCGGCGGATTGTGTGAAGCGGTGATCACTATGCCCATATCCGCCTTCGCCTTGACGACGCCCAGTGAAACCATCGGTGTGGAAACGAATCCTTTTGCGAGGTGGACCAGAATGCCTTCTCCTGCAAACACGCGGGCAGTGGCCTCGGCAAACATCCGGCCGCCAAAGCGGCAGTCGTGACCGATGACCGCGCTGGTCATGCCCTGTTCGTTCATCCAGTCGGCCGTGCCTTTGGCCACCCGCATGACATTCTGTTCTGTGTAGTCGCGGGCGATGATGGCCCGCCACCCGTCCGTTCCGAATTTGATCGTTGTGCTCATATGGCCGCAAAAATAGGGCTTTCTTAGTCCGTTAGGGAGCCGCGTTCCGGATATAACAAAAGGATAAGGTGGTGGACCACGACCGAGAACCCATGAATATTGCCTTTCATTGAGGATGCCGTCTGGTTATCTGAAAAACACATGGAAGGTGTGCCGATCTAATCGGCCATAGACTGGGATCATATGGCAAGATTCATCCATTCGACCACATCCGTGGTCGGAATTTCAATTTGCATGATTCCCCGGATTTCATCCGGGGCTATTCAGATTGGACCACTACCGTGGTCCTCTCCATAAATCAAGGTCATGGCAGACCACATTTGCCTCGTGCTCGCTCCATAATTCTACTTTATGACTATATGAATTTCTGATGTCCTCCCTCCAGTACTATCGGGCTCTTTCAATTAATTCTTATAAAGGTTCCAACGCATCCGTTGATATTCAGATTGACCACTACCGCGGTCCTCTCCATATATCAGAGTCTTGGCAGGCCCTATTTGTCTCGTCATTACACGTTACTTCTCCTCAATACCGTAAGATTCTCTAATGCCTTCCACCCAGGCCTATCCAAGGCAATTAATACATTGCCATTTCTATCCGACATAGCCCATCTGGGATCGCGGAGCGATCCAACTTGAATAACCCCGGATGAAATCCGGGGACCAGAGCAGTCACATGACCAACCACGGAGTGGTTGAACCTCCGACTCTCCAGGGTTCAAGAGAATGACCGATTGGACCACAACCGTGGAGAGTCGGAGGTTCAACCACTCCGTGGTTGGCCGAATCAGTCTGTATTCACGTTTCATCGGGATGTTGTACGGCTTTCCTCTATTTTTACCCTTGTGGAAGACAACTACCGGCATAAAGGCATGCGCCGCAAGCTCCTCGAAACTCTGAGACAGAAGGGAATCCAGGATGAAGCCGTGCTTCAGGCACTCTGGGACGTGCCTCGACACTGGTTTCTGGACCGCGCCTTTGAAGAGTTGGCCTATGAGGACAAAGCCTTTCCAATCGACAAGGATCAGTCGATCTCACAGCCCTATACCGTAGCCCGGATGACCGAGCTGCTGCAAGTGGAAAAACATCAGAAAGTACTGGAAATCGGTACGGGTTCGGGATACCAGGCCGCCATCCTCCATCAGCTGGGCGCCCGGGTGTTTACGGTTGAACGACAACGACTTCTGTACCAGAAATCAAAGGCCTTTTTGAAAGAACTGGGATATAGCCGCATCCGGTGTTTTTACAAGGATGGCATGATGGGTCTGGATACCTTTGCCCCTTATGACCGGATCATTGTCACAGCCGCTGCGGAAAATGTCCCCCAGCCCTTGCTGGACCAGCTGGTGATCGGCGGCATCCTGGTGATCCCCGTCGGATCGGATGTGCAGGAAATGCGCCGCATTATCCGGACGGATGAAACGACCTTTAAAAAAGAAGTGTTCGGTCAATATCGGTTCGTCCCCTTTCTGGGAGGACTGGATGCTGACGATTAATTGACCTTCCGACCGGAAGCCTGCCGCGACTTGATGGTGTTGGTCTGACTGGCTTTGAGATCCACCATCAGCGAGGCCAACCCGCTGCCGGGAATGGTATAGTAAAAGCTTCCTCCATAATTGATCTGGCCGCTGCCTTTATCCCAGTTTCGCGCTGAAAGGACAAAGGTGCCATTCCGCTTGGGGTGGGGTGTAAAGATCAGGAAACGCTGATCATCCCCGGTCTCAAAGCTGATAGCCAGCTTTTCCTGTCGGGCCATCTGGATCAACACACCCGGAGTGCCCGCCTTGAAGGTGATCTGATCTACCTCCCGGCCACCCTGCATGACAATCTCTCCCATCACAATCTCGGAGCTGTTCTTCCGGATCTCACGCTGCAGGACGACATCCTGGGATAAATAGAACTGGATCTTCTTCAGGTCTTGCTCTTCCCATCCATTTTTATCGATCAGATCCGATGTGAACGGAGTCAGCCTGGGTGAACAGGACATGATCGTCAGCAATGCAAGCAAAAGGGGTAATCGTGACATGAGTTGTGGTTTTTCTATACGAAGAACGACAGGTCCTCCAAATTTTGGATGGTTGACAGGGTGGTTTAACGCCGTGTTAACCCCCGTCAGGTGCAAAATTCAGACCAATCTCTGCTGCTTGTGCTGTCACAAAATCTCGTTCATCCGTCTTGTACCCGAGGATACAGTTCGGCATATTGTTTGTTCTAAGGTTTCTGTATGCAAACGCGATTGTCCTTTCTGTTTATCCTCGTTGGATTCTGCTGTCTGCAGATGCAGGCACAACATGTGGTTTTCCAACAGGAGTTGAAAGGGGAGGTCTTCCCAATCGGCCATTTATTGCGTTGGCAAACATCCTACGAGGCACCCGGCGTGCAATTCATCCTGGAGAAGTCCACTGACGGGCTGAACTTTCAGGAATTGGCCCAGGTGACCGGGAAGGGTGGTTCGTCCATTCAGAACGAGTATCAGTACCTGGCACCCGATGTGATCGATGCCCTGAACTATTATCGTCTGCGGGTCGTCCGTTCCAACCAGGCTCCTCTGTTGTCATCCATTGTATCCCTGCAAAACCGCACGGCCAATCAATTTGCCATCCTGCGGTATTCAGATATCCTGCCGACCACCAGCTTTGAACTGGAGGTACAGGGTCGGGCGCAGGGGTTTCTGAAGTGGCATCTCCGCCACCTGGACCAGGCGTTTGAGGATCAGGGAGAATGGCTCCTGGATTTTGGCGTCAACCCGTACACCCTGGATCTCAGTGCATTTCCGGAAGGGCCCTATCAACTGGCCTTACAATTGGGTGATGAGGTTGAAACGTTGACGATCAAGAAAGTATCTGAAGCCACCCTCAAGACCATGACCGCTGGCAGCGATGCCCTGCCGACCAACCGGCGCTAGGCTTCTCGTTTTTTCCGAAAAAAGTCCTTGAGTATCTGACCGCATTCTTCCTGCAGGATGCCACATTCCACCGTTGTGCTCGGATGCAGGAGGGATTTTCCATAACGCATAAAACCCTTCTTCTCGTCGTCTGCTCCATAGACGATGCGACTGAGTTGTGCCCATTGCAGGGCGCCGGCGCACATCACGCAGGGTTCGAGTGTCACATACAACGTGCACTCAGGCAGGTATTTGCTGCCCAGATAATCTGATGCTGCCGTGATACACAGGATCTCTGCATGGGCAGTAACGTCATTCAGTTGTTCGGTGGTGTTGTGTGCGCGGGCAATGATGCGACCTCCACAAACCAGGACTGCACCCACGGGAACCTCGTCCAGATCCCGGGCCTTTGTCGCCTCCAATAACGCCTGGCGCATAAAATAGGTATCGTCATAAACCGTCAGCATGGGCTTCAGTTTTCACCGGGGATCTTCCCGGTATCCGGATCCCTGGGCAGGGTAAACTTGACGGGCAAATTGAAACGCACGGCAACCGGCTTTCCATCTTTATACCCCGGTCTCCAGAGGATCTCCTCCCGGGTCATTCGCCGGATCTGCGCCTCGGCAGCTGCGCCCAGGCCATCGCCGGGGTCTTGCAGGATCTTGCTGAACTCTACCGTACCGTCAGCATGGACGATAAACTGGACCACAGCTTCGCCAACTGTATTGTTCTTCTTGGCTTCCGGCGGATAGGAGATACCATTGCCAACATAATCCATCAACCTCTCTACCGAACACCGATATCGGGTATCATCGTCCGGGAGATCCATATCCTCGCAGCCGGGAAAACGGGGCATCACCTCCGCGCGATCAACCACCTGTTCGGAAGACTCACCGGATGAAGGGGAAGGACTGTCGGACTCCTGGTCGCAAGAAGGCAGGATAATCAGCCCCAGTAGGACCGCAATGAAGAGGAGAGAAAGCGGGCGATGGGAAGAGATATACGGTTGCATGGCCGCAAAAATCGCAGGCCGGGACGAGATATTCACAGAAAAGGAAGAAAAATGTCGTTGACCGACGCAAATAATCTATCCCGCTACCTTCCCGGGTATTACCAGGTGGATGCCTGAACGGGTGCTTCCATGGCACAACGGACCCAATCCGGAATGGGGTCTCCGCCCTCCTGCAGGAGGGTCGCTTTCAACTGGTGGGTCACTTCGACCCGCCAGAAATGTTCCCCGCTGGATAATCCATTGTAGCGCAACGTGTAACGGAATTCATACCCCCTGGCAGTGTGCGCGATCTGAATGTCATTGGCCTGGAGGAATCCTTCCCGCACATCCACACCGGTCACACCCTGGATGGTCTGGAACTCATTGCCCAAAGCCAGGATGTTCATCGGTCGCCGGGCCCGAAGGGTCAGGGCATTTTCGGATTCGGTCCATCGATTGACCCGGTCGATCACCAGATCATAACTGTTGAGCAGTTCGTTCATCGCCGGATGATCGATCTGTAAGGCACCCTGATTCAGGGCGCGGGCCCAGGGCGCATCCTTGCGGTAGATCACCTGCAACTGATCGATGGGAGGGAAGGAACTGGTGTGAATATGACATTTGCTCAATTCCCGGACAGCCGGCAACTGCTCATAGGCCGTTTTGAGCATCTGGAAGATCTGACTCACTTCCCGATCGGGGAGGGTGACCGCGGCATAGCGCAATTCGTCAGTTGAACCGGACAGGCGCAGGGCCAGTCGAGCCGCATCGCGCTGGTATTTTCGAGTCAGTGAAGAGGGCATCGCCTGTCCGTTCAGATCGAATGTCCATCCGATCTGAAACAGCATGATCGTGATCAATATCAGCGGTGCTTTCACCCACATAAAATACAACTTTTTTCGCTCCATTCCATGCAGAATACCCACTCTTTCAGGATGGAAACGACGCTTATCGAGGTATTTGTCCAATTTTAATGCCACAAGTCAGCCTGACCGTTCTTGCACTCCTTTCCACAGGACAACAGACCGGGATCAGGTACGTTCCGGGGTATACGTAGAAGACTGTTGAAGGATGCAGAAGTTAGCCGGTCCAGTGCGGAATGAATATGAGTGCCGCGATGACGATCGCCATGAAAGCGGCCACCAGGACGGCGCCGGCCGCCATGTCCTTGGCCAGGCCTGCGCTGGGATGATGATCCGGATGCAGGAGATCCAGGGTCTCTTCCAGGGCTGCATTGACCAGTTCCAAGCCCAGTACCAGTGCACTGATACCAAAAATGGCGACCCATTCCCATGTGGATAAACCCGTAAAACTCCCGGCGACGACCACGAGGACCAGGCCGATCAGATGAATTTTCAGATGACGTTCATGTAATGCTGCGTGCCGTACGCCCTTCCAGGCACAAGACAGACGGTGAAAGAAGGAATACGGCTGCTCTTTCATTTCCATTGATAAGTTCCTGAAATACCCAGAAAACGGCCGGTTGAATCCACCTGATTTTGAAAATGCACACAGGTCAACTCCTCGCTGTAGAAGATATGGTCTGTCGGCTTGTTAAAAATACCCTTCAATCCGGGTAAGAATCCCCTTCGACTGTCCTTCAGCTCGCTGGCCTGACGAAATGCTCTGATATCTGGCGCCCAACTGACCTCATTGAACTGGCCTATCATCAGGATGGGATGCCGGCGTTCAAGGATCAGCTCCTGATTCATGAGGAGGTGTGCCTGCTGGCTTTGAATATCCGCCCGGGTAAAAGCGGGATACATATAGGTCGCTATGAATTCGAGGGTGTCCTTCAATTCTGGAATATACATGACCCCGGCAACCTCGGGAGGTTCCGGGTCATCGTTGAGAAACTGGGCCACCATCGGCCAGCGGGAAAATACCCACAGGGCCTGATCCATGTGATTGGTTCCATATTGATAGGGGAAGTTGCTCAACAAGCTGTCCCTCAGCTGACCCACTGCCAGCAGATCCAGTGATTGAAGGACGAGCAGATCGGCAGGGCGATTCATCAGGATACCCAATTGGGCAAAGGGATCTGCCAGGCCCGCCAGGTCCAGTTGGGCAACCTCAATGGTCGGTGAGCTGGTCCGGGCCTCCAGGCGCAAAACAGGATTGGAACTGGTTTTTATGAACAGCGCAAGTAAAACTGCACTAAAAAAACAGACGAATGTCAGGCGATCCTGGCGAATGACCAGAAAGAGAAGCCCCAGAGCGACATATCCCACCATGATCTGGCCAGCATATGCAGCCCACCTTCTGAAAATGAGTATTTCCGGGGGGAAGATGCAAAACAGGGCACCCAGGATAATGCCCAGGCCGATGATATTGATCAGAATCCGGTGACTGAAGATCCTCATATGAAAACAAAGGTAATCCAGCCGATCATTCCAGCGGCAGGGCCAGTACTGTTGTCATCTTGAAGTGATCCACCCGGCCATTCAGCTGATACCGCTCAAACCAGAGGACATAGATGCCCGGCCCTACAGCCTGACCATCTTCATTGTCGCCATTCCACACAATAAAACCATCACGTCCAAGATATTGGGTATTGGCCACATCCTTGATAAATCGTCCTTCCCGGTCAAAGACCTTCAGGTTGAGGATCTGTCCGGATTCTTCCAACAGATACCGGATGATCAGGGCATCCTGCCATCCATCTCCATCAGGAGAAAAGATCTTGGACTCGAGCGAAAACCCTTCACCCGGATCGGTCTGCAGGTCGCGGTATTGGGAGTTTACCCGGGTAGGCGTGGCAAAACCTGCATCTTCCGCCGCGGATTGCCAATTGCCCGGGATATTGGTCGCCTGCGTCGGACTGATCCGCTCCAGACTGACCCCTTCAGGATCATCCAGCAAGGGATGATGCATGCTCTTGTTGTAACTGAACCCGTCCAGGAGGATGAGATCGGGACCATCCTGGAAGAAAAGGCTGACATTCCCACTGTCGTTCGACCAGGCCGGAGTGGTCATCTGATGCATCCAACCCGGATCTGAATCCGGCCAGACTGCCCGGACAAAAGCAGTGTCCGGGGTCAGGACGATATGGTCTCCCGGAAAAACCAGGGCCCTGATCTGTACCGGTTTCAACTCCTCCTTCCCCGGCTGGAGATTGCCGATGATCAGATCCTCCAGGGTCAGGAATTTGTCGGAGACATTGACCACTTCCAGAAAGTCCGAACCACCGACTGGCGGGTCAAAAAGAAGCTCATTGACCAGCAGATCGCCTGGCTCCGGAATCTGCGGTAAAGCCACCAGTCCTGTTTGCGCCAGTCCGGACCTGTTCCCCTGACAGTCCAGGAGGTCTTCCAGGATATTCACCCGATAAAGGGTTCCGGGCAACAAGGGTTGCGCCAGATCCAGCTGGATCTGAAATCCCGTCGCCAGGCGGGTCGCCTGGTCGACCTGAATCAAGGGGAGGACCTGAAACCAGGAGGCGAGCGGCAGGTCATCCACCCATTCATCAAAGTCCAGGATCAGTCGACTGGGAGTTTCCGGCCAGACCTGCACCAGCCGGGGGCCGGTCGTATCCGGCACAGACTGGTAAATACTGTTCTTCTGTCCGGGTGTCCCACCGGATGCGTTAGTGCTGCTGGACCAGTTTCCCTGACGGTCGCATCGTCTGGTCGGGTCGATCAGTTCCAGGGACCAA
>JAUIEA010000143.1 GCA_030429045.1 Bacteroidia bacterium
TCAAACTCTCCATTGTAGTGATCTTATCCAGCCAACTTCCGTCAACCAGATATTGTTAATTCAGATTCTACTCAAGTCTTTCTTACGCTTGCTTACTTTCCATCCGTGTCAATGAACTTTTTGTAGCTCCCCGAAAGGTCAATTCCTGCATTCAGGCGACCCCTTTTTCGAAGAGCGAGTGCAAAGGTAAGACCTTTGACGATACTTCCAAATATGTTGGAAGAAAAATTCAAAAAAATTTCCACCTTTTTGAGGAAAAAGCCTTCGCTTTGACCCCTTTTTCAAAAGGCGGACTGCAAAGATACGAACATTCTATTCTCAATGTTACTAATCATTGAGAAATTTCATTCTTTTTCCACGTTTTTCGACTCCGGTAGTATTTCGCCGCCACCAGCAACAATCCAAACGATTCACACCCCTCCTTCGTCTGCACCGCATGGTGCGCCCCATGTGCCCGAAGGATCGCCTTCGAATACTTGCTCTCCAACTGCCTGAACCAGGGAAACCGCTGGTGGATATACACATCATGCACCAGGAAATAGATCAATCCGTAGATACAGATCCCGATCGCAACCCACAACAACCATCCCAGTGACGGGACCAGCGCGGACAGCATAAACCCGGCCATACTCGGCAGGGCAAAGACCAGAAAGAACAGATCATTCCGCTCGAAGAAACGACCCTCCTTCAGCCGCGGATCATGATGATCCCGATGCCAGCTCCACAAAAAGCCGTGCATGACATACCGATGGGCAAACCAGGCCACAAACTCCATCCCCAGTACTGTACCCACCGTCATTCCTATAGCGATCAACACATTCATATGCTAAAGTTACGTGTACGTGTTCAATTCAATCCAAATCGCATCTGAAGATAGGTACTGCATACCAGCATGGCCTTTCGCCAGTTCGGTACCCGGATCCGACTCTCCTTGATCTGCTCTGGCGTGCTCCGCCGAATGCCCTCAAACAACTTGGTATAAAACCGGTAGGCCAGGAAGACACCAAATCGCGCCTCGGCCGGCAAGGCCAGGATCCCTGTAAGCGCCTCCTGGAAATCTTCCTCTACCTCCTTCTCGATCCGACGCTTGTCCGCCTGACTGAAAGAGGTGAAATCCACACCGGGAAAATAGATGCGCCCTCTCTCCTCGAAATCGCTCTGCATGTCCCGCAGGAAATTGACCTTCTGGAAGGCCGCACCCAACCGCTTCGCTGATGCTTCCAAGCGATGATATTCCTCCTTGTCTCCTTTGACAAACACCGTCAGGCACATCAAGCCCACCACTTCGGCCGACCCGTAGATATAGTCATCAAAGCTTTTTCGTCCATGCCGGTCCTGACCCAGGTCCATAGCCATACTGTCCAGAAACGCATCGATCAGGCCGGTATCCATCTGATAGGTGTTCACCACCTCCTGGAAGGCGTGTAACACCGGATTCAGACTGATCCCGTCACGGATCGCCCGGTAGGTATCATCCCGAAATTGTTCCAGCAGGTTCGCACGGTCGTGATCATGAAAGGTATCCACGATCTCATCCGCAAATCGGACATAGCCATAAATGGCATAAATGGGCGCTCTCAGGGATTTCCCAAAGGCCCGTATCCCCATGGAAAAGGAGGTGCTGTATCGCTGGGTGATCAATTGCGAACACTCCCTGCAGGTCTGGTCATAAAGACTCTTCATGTGATTCAGACTTTTGGTTTCTGGTTTCGGATCACTTCCCGGGCCGCCACCTGACCACTGATCAGGGAAGGTGGGACTCCCGGACCGGGCACGGTCAGTTGGCCCGCATGCCACAGGTTGTCCACTTTCCGGCTTTTCATTCTCGGTTTCAAGAATGCTGTCTGGAACAGGGTATTGGCTAACCCGTATGCATTGCCCTTGAAGGCGTGATAATCTTTTTTAAAATCCCGGTGCGCATAACTGCGCTTGTAGATCACATGTTTCCGGATGTCCTGACCCGTTCGTTTCTCCAGCCGGTCCATCACCAGGTCATAATAGGCATCGTGAATCTCCTGATGATCCTCCAGTCCCGGAGCCACCGGAATCAGAATGAACAGGTTTTCCTTTCCTTCAGGAGCAACAGTAGGATCTGTCACAGATGGGCAGCATACATAGAACAATGGGTCCTTCGGCCAGGCAGGATGATCATAGATCTCTGCAGCGTGTTCACCAAAATCCGCATCAAAGAACAGATTGTGATGGGTCAACCCGGTCAGCTTCCGATCTACACCTATATAATAGAGTAGGCTGGAAGGGGCCATCACCCGCTTGTCCCAGTAATCTGGAGTGTATTCCCGGAACTGACCGGGCAGGATCTGCTGATCCAGATGATGATAATCCATCGAGTTCACCACAGCATCCGTGGGGTGAACAGATCTGTTCGTTTCCACTCCCACAATCCGTCTTCCATCAAATTGGAATCCCTTCACTTCTTCACCCAGTTGAAAGCGGACGCCCTGCTCCCTGGCGATCTCCACCATGGCTTCGACGATCTTATGCATCCCACCCATCGGATACCAGGTCCCCAGGGACAGGTCAGCATAATTCATCATACTGTACAAGGCTGGAGTTTTTTCGGGCTTAGCTCCCAGAAAGAGGACCGGGAATTCCAGGATCTGGATCAGTTTGGGATGCTTGAACAGGCGCCTGACCTCTTTGGACAGGGAACTGAACATCTGCAGGCGAAACATCGCACTGAGAATACGGAAATCTGCAAATTCTAGGACAGAGTGGCTGGGCTTGTACACAAACTCACGCATGCCTGTCTCATACTTGTATTTGGAATCTTCCAGAAACCGATCCAATGCCTGTCCACTGCCTGGTTCCAGCCGTTCGAACAACGCCCGTTGCGCCTCGCCGGAAGTGGGCACCTCTATGACATCTCCATCTGGAAAGAAGATCTGATAGGATGGGTCCAGTCGTTTCAGGTCATACAGGTCGCTGGTCGTTTTTCCGAATTTCTGGAAATAGGCCTCAAACACATCCGGCATCCAATACCAGGAGGGCCCCATGTCAAACACAAACCCTTCATGGGTAAATTGACGGGCACGGCCTCCGGCCTGTTCATGCCGTTCGATGACCTGCACATCCAGACCCTCCCGGGCCAGGGAAGCGGCGGCAGCCAGGCCGGAAAATCCGGCACCCAATACAGAGATCGTACGTTTCATAGTTCCAAGCTACTAAATACGCAAACAAGTCTTTTTGTTTAACCAATAAAGGAATATCACCTTAAATAGATAAACAAAATGCACTGCATCTAGCTGCTGGATAGATATATACCATTAAAAAAGCCATCCGCCGGTTGGCGGATGGCTTTACTATGTACGGATCTCCCGGAAGCTTATTCGCTATCCGTCGGTTGATCATCTCCGTCTGAGAGTTGTTCCTTCAGCTCGTCAAAGATCCCCAGATCACCCAGTGTGGATTTCTCCACCTTGGACGCCTGTTGCTTGACAGCCTTCCGAACTTCCTTCACTTCGGTTTCCTTTTCCTGACGAACACTGTCATCCGCCTCACGACGGATATCTTCCAGGTAACGCAGGTGGGAAACCATGATCCGCTTGTCATCGCGATTGAACTCGATCACCTTTACGGTGATGATCTCATCGACGTTGGCCAGCTGATTGTCTTCCTTGCGGACGTGTTTGATCGGGGAGTAGGCCTCCAGACCATAGGGCAGCAACATGACGGCACCCCGGTCATCCCTGCGGATCACTGTGGCTTCGTGATAGGAACCAACCGGGAACACATTCTCGAATGTATCCCATGGGTTCTCTTCCAGTTGCTTGTGACCGAGGGACAGCTTGCGGTTCTCCTCATCGATATCCAGGATGATGAAGTCGAGCTTCTCACCCACTTTGGTATATTCTGAAGGGTGACCAAAGCGCTTGGTCCAGGACAGGTCGCTTACGTGGATCATTCCGCCGATGCCTTCATCCAGTTCGATGAACACACCATATGGCGTCAGATTCTGTACGATACCTGTATGGCGGCTGTTGACCGGATACTTGGCCGTGACCTGGGTCCATGGATCCGCACTGAGTTGCTTGAGGCTGAGACTCATCTTGCGATCCTCCCGATCGATGGTAACGATCTTGGCTTCCAGTTCGGAGCCCAGGGTAAAGAATTCACGTGCATTCACCGGCTGGCTGCTCCAGCTGACCTCGCTGACGTGAATCAAACCTTCAACACCTGGCTTGATCTCCAGGAATGCGCCATAATCTTCGATATTGACGATCTTCCCTTTGACTACTGCACCTTCGTTGAGGTCCTCGGCCAATGTTTCCCAAGGATGCGGTGTCAGCTGCTTCAGACCCAGAGAGATCCGCTTCTTGTTCTCGTCAAAATCAAGGACGACCACATTGAGCTTCTCATTGATTTCCAGGACTTCAGACGGATGACTGATCCGACCCCAGGAGATATCGGTGATATACAGGAGACCATCGACACCACCCAGATCCATAAAGGCTCCGAAATCGGTAATGTTTTTGACAACACCTTCGAGAACCTGTCCTTTTTCCAGTCCAGATACGATTGCATCACGCTGTTCAGCCAGGTCACTTTCGATGAGGGCCTTGTGTGATACGACCGCATTCTTGATGTTCTCGTTGATCTTGACCACTTTGAATTCCATGGTCTTACCCACGTACGCATCATAGTCGATGATCGGTTTGATGTCGATCTGTGAACCGGGCAGGAAGGTTTCCAGGCCGCTGCAGTCGACGATCAGACCGCCTTTGGTCTTGGATACGATCGTACCCTTGAGAATGGTACCGTTGTTATAACTGTCGACGATGTCCACCCAGGCCCGGAGCAACTTGGCTTTCCGGCGGGACAGGAGGAGCTGGCCCCTCTCGTCTTCCTGTTTTTCAACATAAACATCCACCATATCACCGACAGCAAGGTCCGGTTGATCGCGGAATTCGGACAAGGATACCAATCCGTCCGACTTGAAATTGATGTCCAGGATCACATCGCCATTACTGATGCCGATGACCTTTCCCTTGACAACATCGTTCTCAACGATCTCGTTGAGCGTAACCTCATATGCAGAGGCCATTTTCTCACGCTCTTCAGGCTTGTAAAAGACCTGCTGGCGCTTGCCCACAGACCAGTCAAAGTCATCATGGGGCGTTTCCACAACGACATCAGCTGCTGCTGCTTCTTTTTTGGAGACTTTGGCTGGTGTTGCCTGCTCAGCCGTTTCAGGAGACTGTTCTGTCCCTTCGGGCTTTTGCTCCTCGTTTTCTGGAAGATTTTCGTCAAGCATTCGCTTACAATTTTAGCGGGGCAAAGGTATATTTTTTAAAAAGCAGTGAAAGAGGATAGCTAATTCGTTGAAAAAGAGGGGCAATATCGCCCGTAAAAAAGGAGGAAACTCCTTTTCCAACCTTAAAACCCCTGGGTGAATCTCTTTTTCAAGTCAGATAATGGCCTTAATTCGGCCACATCCATAGCTTCTTTCCATGCATAAATACGTGGAGCCG
This sequence comes from Bacteroidia bacterium, assembly GCA_030429045.1. Taxonomy (GTDB): domain Bacteria; phylum Bacteroidota; class Bacteroidia; order Chitinophagales; family Saprospiraceae; genus JAGNXB01. The sequence goes on from JAUIEA010000143.1 coordinate 5,490, forward strand.
TCAGTATGATTCCACTTTTGTGGCGCAAAGATACACTTACTCCATCAAATATGATAGTGTATACCAAATTTGGAACCACCTGGCGAACCGGACCAAAACGTTCCAACGTATGTTCCCGTGCATGATCCTTTATCCGATCCACATCCTCCTCTGTCAGTCCGATTCCAGTTTTGGTAACCGGAACAAAACCTCCTGCATCCCAAAGTCCGAATGTCAATTCATAAACCGGACCCGATGATCTGCCAGTCCCCGATTCTACATACAAGACCACCATATCCATCATCAATGGCTCGACTTTTTTTGTCCACCAGACATCTGAGATCTCCCCACCACCACGGTGTCCATGGCGATGTTTGAATGCCATGCCGACTGCATGACGTTCCCGCGCAGTGGCTAAGTGCTCTTCTGCCAGGGTCCAATCCGGGCCTATATCCTCTATATGAGCACACCGGATGACAAGCGTATCCACCAGGGAACAGAAGGATTCAACTTGCTGCCGCCGCTGTACAAAGGGGCTGTCTCGCATGTTTTCCCCGGCCCACACCAAACAGTCCTGCACAAGAAAGCATACAGGTTTGTCCGCCATGATCTTTCCGGTTACTCGCTGACAATCCAACCTGGATTGAATCTGATGCAGCGGGCCTGGCCTGTCATTTTCCAAAACGAGCAACATTCCCTCCAATATCGTTTCCTCAGGCATCGACTTGCAGGCTGCCTCGATTTCCGGAAACAGATGTGTGACCATTTGCTGGTCCGTTGTCCATAAATAGAGGGTCTCATTCTGGTACTGGAGTTGAATCGGAATACCCTCAAACAGATCTTCCATCCACCAGTCTGCCGGTTTTCCAAGAGAGGACCAGGGAGTTGACAAGGCCAGGACGGGATGGAATGGCCATGGTTTCACTCGATCCTCTTCCTGGGTTGCAGGACCCGTCAACCATCTCATGGTCATTGTGCCGGGATCCCATTTTCCGGCCAGTCGAATGGCCAGGATGTGACGGGGCACATCCGTAACCTCCCACAGGGCCTGGATCAGATCGGCGGTGTTTACGCGCAAGCGAAAACCACCACTAACCAGTTTGTTGAAAAGGTATCGCTCATCCGCCTCCAGTTGATCCCAGGCCAGCTCGATATTCTCCTGTTGTTCCTCATAAGCAGAAGACCGCCAGGAAATCATCCGTCGCATCCATTCGGCAAGGGGGATTTCTTCTCCTGAATCGGGGGGTGGCAAGATTCGAGCAATGGTCTCGGCCAGATCATTCACCTGACGATGGCTTTCCTTGAAGAGCCAGACAGGGATTCCCGTTTTTTCGATGGCCCATGCAGATAACTGATTGATGGTGACCACCCGCTTGGGCCGTTTGCCAGACAGGAGGGCAATGGCCCAAACCGTATCCATGTCGCTGGCCGATTTGACATAGGTAGTCAATGCCCTCACTGTTCCATCACGGTCCGGATGTTGCTCCAGTTGTCGGATCAATTCATTGAACTGCCTCATACCGGCGTGATTTGAGCGTCGTCATCCGGTGTATCATCAGGTGCAGGTTCTCCCTGAATTCGGGTATCCACAGCCTGTGCATCCAGCCCAATCCCCCTCAGGTAGCGTGCAAACGGGGTAGAGAAGCCATGGGTGACCAGGACACGCTCTGCGCCTGATTCCCGAATAGCCGTCAACAACCCGGGCCAATCAACATGATCACTCAGGGCAAACCCCCGGTCTGCAGTCCGTCTGAAACGACCTTTCCGAAAGGACATCCATCCACTGGCCATCGCATCTGAAATGGGGCCAGCCCATGGCAACCCATCCCTGTTCAATGCGGATGGTGGAGCCAGGAGAATGCCGCCTTTCAGGTCCTCATACTGATGTGCTTCATGGATCATGGTTGTCGGTGGCAGGTGCAGTCCGGCACGACGAAAGATCTCGTTGATGGGTTCAATACTCTTGTGCGTAAAGATGGGGCCCTGGTTGATATCCAACTCTGCGATCAATCGTTGGGCCTTCCCCAGGGAATATGCATGAATGACTGCCAAATGATCTTTTTCCTGGCAATCTTGCCACCACTGATGGATGTCCTGAATGATGATCCCGGGGTCAGACCACTGATAAACCGGCAATCCGAAGGTTGATTCGGTGATCATGGTGTGACAGGGGACCGATTCAAATGGCTCACTGATCGGATCAGGATGGAGCTTGTAATCCCCGGTCACGACCCATACCTCTCCTTTGTATTCCACCCTGACCTGGGCGGAGCCCGGAATGTGACCGGCTGGATGCAGGGAGAAGCGGACACCGTTCACTGTCATCTGCTTTCCGAAAGGCAAGGCTTTTGCCCTGATCTTTGTCCCCAACCGATGGCGGAGTACGGGCAAGGTCAGGGGTGAGCAGACATATTCCCCATGCCCCTTACGGGCATGGTCGCTGTGTCCATGGGTGATCAGTGCTTTGTCGACAGAGCGCCATGGATCTATATAGATATCCGCCAGAGGACAGTAGATGCCCCTGGGAGAAAAGACCAGTAAATCCCGGGATTGCATATTTATCATGGGTGATCCGAACGGGTATTCACCCGTTCACTTTCATATATGATTTTATCATAATTAGCCAAAATAAGATGTTTTCGTGGCAGATCCTGCCTCAAAAGAAGGCAGAAATGAAGGCATTTTTGTCATCATCGGTCTCCATTATGATCACATCAACGGACATATTCCTGATTATCCTCCTGATCGCATCCGGATGTCACCATACGATGGAGAAGAGCCTGGGGATCATGGATATCCGATGTGTAGGCATACCGGCCGTACCGGAGTGGGCCATGCAAACCGTCCAGGATGAATTGCGGAGAGGCACCTCCTTTGATCTCCGACGAATCCGACCACCGGGTTTTGAACAGGGCCGTATCCACCCGCATTGTCGCAGCCGGAATCGTATCCAGTGCATGGGTGAATACCATCAGGTGGATCTGGTCTTTGATGGCAGCATTGAACGAATTGCCGATCGGCTGTTGATCGGATGGCGGATGGTAGTGGTCCACAATCCGGCAAATGAATATTTCTGGGTCAAAGATTACACTTACGATCCGGATCGCCTGGAGGAGGTGATCCGATCAAGCTTGCGCCAATTCCTGGATCAACTGCAGGTGACCGGGCCGATCGCCCTGCATCAACCACCAACCTGACCCGACTGAAGGGTGGACAACGACAGAACGGAAGGTTGTTGTGTTTTTCACGATGTTCAGGCACCGAGTGTGCACCAGAGACGGAAAAAGATCCGTCTCTTTTTACGGGTATCTCTAGCCTTCCACCAGGGTGCCGATCCGTTCTCCCAAGACAATGCGCTTTAGATTCTCGTCATCGTTGACGTCGAATACCACGATCGGGATATTGTTTTCCTGACAAAGGGTGAAGGCGGTCATATCCATGACCTTAAGGCCCAGTTGGATGGCTTTGGCGAAGGTGAGATGTTCGAAGCGGACGGCTTCCGGATCCTTGAGGGGATCCGCATTATAGATACCATCGACCCGGGTGCCTTTGAGGATCACATCGGCATCGATCTCGCTGGCGCGCAATGCGGCAGCACTGTCCGTTGTAAAATACGGACTACCGGTACCCGCAGAGAAGATCACGACACGACCTTTTTCGAGATGTCGGATGGCCCGGCGACGGATATACGGCTCGGCGATCTCCTTCATTTCGATGGCAGAGATCAGTCGGCTGTAGATGCCTTTCAATTCAAGCGCACTTTG
>JAUIEA010000144.1 GCA_030429045.1 Bacteroidia bacterium
ATACTCGGATGATATTGTCCGATCCTCTGTCCTGCTTCCACTGGGTCAGGAAGTCAGCGCACTGGCAGGCCAATATGCACAAGCGGCAGGACTGGCCAATCAGGTCATGGGGATTCCGGGGGCCAACCGTTTGCGCGGGTTGAACCCCGGGTATGCACTCGGAGAATTGGTGGTGATCGAAGGCCAGTCTGAGGACCTGGATGTCTCACCCGACAAGATCTATGTCTTTCATCACCCCCCTTCTGACCTCAAGCCGGTCGCAGGGATCGCCACTGTCACGGAGGGAAATCTGGTCTCGCATGTGCAACTCCTCGCCCGCAACCTGGGCATTCCAAATGCCGTACTTGGCGCTCAGGATCTTCATGACCTCCTCGCATTCAACGGCCAGAAAGTGTTCTATGCCGTTTCCAGCAATGGCACGGTCATTCTCAAGCCGGCGGCAGACATGACCCCGGAAGAAGCCGGGTTGTTTGCCCAGAAAGTGAGAAGTGAAGAGAAGATCCGTGTCCCTGTTGAAGCAATGGACCTCTCCATCCGATCTGTGGTGGATCTGCGTTCGACACGAGCTACCCATTCGGGTATCTGGTGTGGCCCGAAGGCGGCCAATCTCGGTGAGTTGAAGTATCTCTTCCCTGACCATGTAGTGGAGGGACTGGTCCTGCCCTTTGGATTGTTCAGGGCCCATATGGATCAACCCATGCCGGGGAAGGAAGGAAGTTACTGGTCCTTTTTGACCGGCATTTTTCGCCGTGCAACCAACCTGCGTAATGGGGGTGCATCAGAAGAATCCATTGAGAAAATGACTCTCGAACAGTTGGCAGAATTGCGGGCTGCGATCAAGACCATGCCTTTTCTTCCCGGGGTCCAGGAAGAACTCAGGCAGCAATTTCAGCAGGTACTCGGTGGTGCATTGGGTAAGGTCCCCGTCTTTGTCCGAAGCGATACCAATATGGAAGACCTGAAGGACTTCACGGGGGCAGGACTCAACCTCACCCTGTTCAATGTCCTGGACGAAGAGAAGATCATGCAGGGGATTCGGGATGTCTGGGCCTCTCCATATTCCGAACGAAGCTACCGGTGGCGGCAGCAATATCTGCTCGATCCGGAGAATGTCTATCCCTCCATCCTGATCATTCCCAGTGTCGATGCAGAGCGATCCGGCGTGATGATCACCAAAGGCGTGACCACCGGCCGGGACGATCAGGTCACAGTGGCCTTCAGCAAAGGGGTTGGAGGAGCAGTAGACGGACAGTCTGCGGAATCCTGGCTCATCGACAACGATACCACGGCCCTCTTGCTCGCCCCTGCCCGGGAGATCACCTACACCGCCATCCCGGGCAGCGGTGGGACCAGGAAAGCCTACACTTCACTGTCCAGTCGGTTAGTGACCCCGGCAGATTTACGGGCACTCAACCAAATGGCTGCCTCCATGTGCGAGCGGTTGAATGTGGCCGGTCCCCTGGACATAGAATTGGGTATTCTGGAAGGCAAGATCTGGCTCTTTCAGGTCAGGCCCTTTGTAGAAAACAAGAGGGCTGCCTCTTCCGCATATTTATTATCGATCTCTCCCGATCCGGACCTGAACAAACCCGTGCCGTTTCTGGACAAAACATCCCCTCATGATTAAACCTGGACTGATCTTCCTGATCCTGGCACTGGTCTTTCCGATCACACTGTCCCGATCATATCCGATCGATGGGTATGGATACACGAATATCAAGCGGCTGAAATACCTGCAATTGGTACAGAGTGGTGAGATACAGGGCAAGGCCCCGATCCCCGGCGCCACCAAATCCATTCAGGATATTCGCCTCAATTTGATGGGCAGGCAGGGAGATGGTCTGGCAGTATTGCCCGATCCTGACCCCGCCTTTCAAAAGGCGATCAATGGTCTCTTTCCCAACCTGAATGAGAACTATTCGATTTCCGTCCTGGATATCACGCCAGGGCGCCCTTTTCGGTTGGCCCAACGGAAGGAGATGGCCGGTTATCAACCTGGAAGTGTGGGCAAACTGGCTGTGGTGGCCGGGTTTTTTACGGAGCTGGCCAAGATCTATCCGGGAAGTTTTGAAGCGCGACAGGACCTGTTGTGTACCAAGATCGTGCGGGGTGGTTCCTGGGCCATGACCGATTCGCATACCGTTCCCTTCTTTGATCTGAAGACCCAAAAACTGACCAAGCGGACCGTCAAGCCACCCGATGAGTTTTTACTCTACGAGTGGCTGGACCACATGTTGTCCGTCAGTAATAATGGTGCGGCCAGTGTCTGCTGGCGGGAGGCGATTCTAATGCGGGTCTTTGGTGCTCGATATCCCGATTTGCAGGAAGCGGAAGCAGAAGCCTGGTTCAAACAGACACCCAAGTCGGAATTGGCGGATATCGCGAATGCTGTTGTTCATGAACCGCTTCGCCAACTGGGAATTACCGAAGCAGAGTGGCGTCTGGGGCAGCTGTTTACCAGGGGCGGGACGGCCTATATCCCGCCGAAGGGCGGCAGCATCGGCACCCCCAACGGTTTGATGAAATTCCTGGTAGCGATGGAGCGGGGCAAGATCATCGATCCCGAATCCAGCCTGGAGATCAAACGGTTGCTGTACATGACGGACCGGCGAATTCGCTATGCCAACGCACCCGCACTGAAAAAAGCTGCAGTTTATTTCAAATCCGGAAGCCTGTACAAGTGTGCCAAGGAGGAAGGATATACCTGCGAGAAATACAAGGGCAACGTCGACAATTTCATGAACTCCATAGCCATTGTCGAACACCCGGACGGGCTGACCTATTTGGTGGCCCTGATGTCCAATGTGCGCAAGAAGAATTCCAACCAGGACCACATGGCCCTGGCATCTTCGATCGACAAGATTCTGCACAAGGAACTGTAGCTCCGGGCAGGATCCGGGATTTCCTTACGTTCTCAGGAGCTCGAGCCCTTCCTGGGCCGCTTTTTTAACCTTATGGTTGGGGGCATCCAGTTGGGAGGAGAGGCGAGGAATATGAGAGGCGTCACCCGACTCACTCATCACCCGAATGACGGCCAGCTTGATCTTCTCATCCCTGCCCTTCAGGAGGTGATCAAAACATTCCGCCTCGGTGGGCGCTTTCAGGTTCAACCGATGAATGGCGGCATCGGACGCCGGATCGATCAGGGCCGACTCCACGATCGGGATAAGGATCTTCTTCAGATCCGGCTCCAGGATATTGTCCAGAAATTCGACCGCATTGAACCGGATATCCGGATTCTTGGCCTTGATGCCTTCGTACACCGGGTTGATTTGCCCGGGTGAATAGCGGAATCCCAGCAGGTGGAAAATGCGTTCCAGTGTGCCATCCAGCCGCCGTTCCAACAGCGTGGTCAACGCCTGGCGGGCCTCCTGCGCAGGTTGGTTGTCTTTTTCCTCCAGTCGTTTCTGGGTGTACAGGTGGCCCAGGGTATCCTTGTACAGGTGGGTCTCATCAATGATCAGCCGAATGGTTTCCTTCTCACTGATATGCAGGTCCGGAAAGTTGCGTTTGAGGGCATGCAGGGATTGCAATGCAGCCAGGCGGACACCGACATCTGTATGGCGGATCATCCCCAGAAGAAAATCAACGGAGAGAGGGGACTGGATCTGTTCTCCCAGGCGGGGCAGCAATCGGAGCAGCTCGGGCGGGTAGTGCGGCAGGGAGGCCATCGCCTCCAGGTGAGGATAGAGGGCAGGTCCAAAAAGGACTAGGGCTTTCCGGGCCGTTTCGCGCGTCTCCCTGGACGATAGATGATCCACCAGGATTGGAATGAAGCCAGGATTACCTGCATCTCCCATGGCCAGGAGGACTTCCATCCGGACTGAGGGGTCTTCATCCTGGATGAAGCGATCGAGCAGGCCATACTGGCCCTGGATGCGACCATGCCCGATGGCCCGGATGATCATGATCTTGTACAATCTGCGGGTATCCGGATCCTTGAGCAGGGAGAGATAATGGGTCTTGTCCATCACGAGGTCCTCGATCTGGAACAGCCGTTGCATTTCAGGATTATTGCGGGACTCCATTGCGAGACCCACCAGTGCTGCTCCGTTGATCATCGGATCAGCATCATTCAGGTATTGATGGATAATATTGACCCGGTCTCGACGGGAGTGCCGGAGGATGGCGGTAAACGCATGGGAGCGGACCTCGGCATCCGGGTCCTGGAGCAAGGGGGTGAAGTGGTTCTGGATGGAATGATCGGGATGGAAGTACAGGCACTTCAGCGCGGCCAGCCGAACCAGTGATGAATCGTGACCCAACAGGGGGAGGGTGTCGGGAATCAGTCGGATTTCCTTCAGTTCTTCGATCTTGCCGAGAACGAACAGCAATTGCCGTTCGGATCCGGTTTGGAGCACCTTCCGCATCCCTTCCAGGACGGAGCCATCCGACTCGGCTGGTTTTTGCTTTTTCTTTTGGTCGGTCGATGCAGTCAGGTTTTCCTGAAAACTGCGGATATACTCCTTTCGGATCTCCAGGGCAAACCAGATCCAGAACCCGACCAGGACCATGATCAGCAGACTGACAGCGCGCAGTGGAAGATCGAGACCATTGATGAGGAAGAGCAGCAGCAATCCTCCGATGCCGGTCGCAGCGGTGTCCACAAAAACATCGATAAAGGTCTTGGCCTGACTTTTCGTGGCCAGCGGGATCGGCAGGACCAGCAGTTCCACTGCTGCCTTGTTGATCGATTGCTTGATGGAGACATCAAAGAGCTTCAGGGCGATCCCGGCCCAGAGGACCGGTGTGATCAGCAAGAGGGTGGCCCCGCCAAACAGGGCCAGGGGCAACACAAAGAGTGACTTGCCCACACCGTATATCCCGACCACCCGCCGGGTGATGAAGATCTGTATGATCAGCGAAATGATATTGAAGGTGGAAAACCAGAATCCGAAGAAAGCCGCCAGATGGTCGGCATCAGGAATGGCAGCAGATGCCAGGGCACTGTATTGGTATTCGACCAGTTTGGCGATCACGATACCGATGCCGACGATGAGGGCGAGTAAGGTCAGGTGCCTGGATTTTCGGATGACCTGCAAGGGGTGACCCAGCAATTGCCCCTTGTCCTTTTGGGCAGCATTGATCTGGTCTGGAGAGATGTAGTCCTTCCAGATCCTTCGATTGACAAAGAAGCCGCCCGCCAGGAGGGCGGCGGCCATGAACAGCAGATTCTCATTGGAGAGGATGGGCGCAAAGACGGAAGTCAGATATCCCCCCATGACCCCGCCGGCAATGGCACCGGCACCGACCAGGCTGAACAGTCGTTTGGCTTCGAGGGGGTTGAACACCAGGTTGGCCAGGATCCAGAATTGGGAGGTGGTTAGCAGGGCAAAGATGACCTCACCGATGTAGAAGACATAGATGACCCATTTGCCGGCCAGGTTCAGATGCAGGAGGATACCCGTCAGGATCATGGCCGGAATGGAGATCTGATAGGTTCGCAGGATCATCCGATGAAGGGAGACCCTGGAAAGCGCCTTGGCGTAGAGGACAGATACGATCATCGCGACACTCGCCACCAGCAAGAACAAAGAAGGGAGGCTTTTGACTCCTACATATGAGAGAAACAAAGCATTGATGACCGGCTTGATGATCATCAATGTGCTGATGATCAGGAAGATGTTGGCGCCCATGAGGGACACCCTGCGCAATTCTCCCGGGCGAATATCAAACGTACGACGAAGCAGATCCAATCCGGTATCCGCCAATCTGGACAGCATAAATCAGGCATTTCGGGAAGCCATCAATGCGCGATCCACCCGACGGATCAGTTCGCGCATCAATTGCTCTCCTTCGGGAGTTTCGGCCAGGCCGACCAGGATATATTTGCGGTCTTTTCCCCAGACGAGAACCGAATCCGCATGCCAGTTCTTCCAGGAACCGGATTTGCGGAAGACCTTGGCATCGGGGGCGATGCGGTCCAGGACGTTGACAAACTTGTGATGAAGCTCCGGGTCGCCCATGATGTCCAGCATTTGCCTGGAACGCTCCGGATTGACCAGCTGGCCATTGGCCAGCATGTAATAATAGCGGCAGACCTGTTCGGCAGTGGCCGCATGACTGATATTCCGCAAGGGGTCACCTTTTCGGACGCCGCCACGACCGTAGGCCTTGCCGACCCACAGACCACCTTTGTTTTTGCGATCATAGAGATGATATCGCGGGTCTTGCATGACCTCTGCGATCTTGTCCATGCCTACCCGGTCGATCATGCGCGTCGTTGCCGCATTATTGCTTTTCGCGATCATCAGGCGCATATCCTGTTTGACTTCCGGCGTTTCTTCCAGTTCTCCGTTTTCGATGGCCTGGACAGCGGTCAACAGGACTGCGATCTTGGGCAGTGATGCTGCGTAGACCATTTCCTTCTTGTTGATCCCGGCAAAACGGGCATGAAGAGGGTCTCGCATATCCACCAGGCCGATACTGAGCTTCTTGCTCTTCGCCAGCGCTGCCCACTTGGGGTTGGATTTCAGAATGCGGTTCAGTTGCTTTTGCAATTGTGCGTCTGCCAGTTCGTTCAACGGGCAAAGCAGCGAATCCGGAAGTTGTAGAGGCAGGTTGTTCAGGGACTCATCCGTAAGCTCAAACGTCATATTGGCTTTTCGCGCCGTATGGGCTTGCATGGACCGACTGGCAGTCCAGGCCAAAAGCGTAAAAACGAGGAGGGAAAAGACGGTGGTCACACTCAGTCGGAAAAAGCGCTTTCGGACAGGAGTTAAAGTGGTTCGGTGCATAAAGTTCAGTACTTGAAAAATCGTGCCTAGCCTTTCCGGGATGCATGTTGCTCCGGAGAGTGAAAATCTCCTAGCGCCAGGGAAGGTCCGAAGAACATCCAGGCATTCAGCTGACAAGACATTACCGGGCTCAATACCCGGTTATGGTCTCCAAAAATATAGAACTATTTGCCAATATGCTTGGAGTTATGAAGACATTAACATTTGGGCATGCAACCTTCTGAGTTTCATACAGTCATGGCCAAATGGCCAGAATGGATCAATCTCTGGAAAAAGGGGAGAGGTGGGCTGTGTTCCATTGGTCACCGAACGTCTATCCCAGGACCAGGAAGGTAGCCTGAAGCCGGTTTTGCACGCTACCAGAAGCCTGCATATTGCAAGGATTGGCCGGATACGTCAGCCAGGAAGTCATATTGCAACCGGATGATCTGGCGGATATGCAGATGGTCGTGAGCCAGCCAGTTGGCCAGGATAAAATGCCCGGACATTGGGCCCAATCGGGGATGTATCGTCGCGTTTTCCCAGATCGGATCCCGCAGACCAGTCAACCAGTCGATGGATTCGTCCCGTGCCTGGAGAAATTCCCGGACGACCGTGTCATAATCCTGCCCTGCGTAATTCCGCTCCACGACCCAGCCAGTGGGGTTGATCCCGGGGAATTGAACGCCGGGTGTCTCCAGGACCATACGCAACCGCGTTCTGAAATCTTCCGACTCTTCATCGCGCAGGTGGCAGACCACCTGCAGGAGAGACCATTTATTGGGTTCCTGGCTCCAACCGGGTTGCGCAGGGTGGGGTTGCGCGAGGAGGTGAGAAAAGACGGATCGATTCCGGATCAATGCGGAGATCATGAATTCGGGGGTGGACATAATGGTCGTCTTGAATGCGCAAGATAAACGCCTGCAGGCATATGACCCTTCCCGGGAGCGGGCAATTTTGCCGTGGATAAACGAAAAGCAAAGACTGCCATAAAGGTAATGCAGGATCACCTGTGCTGTCAATGTTGAAAGTCATGACCAGGGAAGAGATTCCCCATCTCCGCCCACATCAGGCCCGGCTATATTAACAGCAAAATTATGCGACCATGAAAACGAACTACAACCCCATGGTCGGTTTGGTCATGCTGAGTGCATTGATAGCGATATTGACTTTGTCGCAATGCAATCTCATCGACCCCGGACCCGACCCACCCACAAATCAGGTTGGAGATACCCTTTGGATACACTCGATTGCCGGTTCTGATTCGCTCTTTACGGAGCCCACGCTGGCCATCGGGACCAACGGTGATCTTTATTTTGCAGTTGCCGGAGGCACCCTGCACTGGACAGCCGCTCGGATTCGTGCCCTGAATGCAGCGAATGGACAAATGCGTTGGGAATCTCCCGTCCTGGATCATATCGGACTGTCCAGTCCCATCGTGGTCGGTGATGACGGTACTGTGTATGTCATTGGCTTCTATCGATTGTATGCCATCCATCCCTCCACCGGGCAGATCAATTGGATTTGGGAGGTGCCTACAGAGGTGCCGAACCCCAATGGCCCCGGAAATCTGTATGCCTACGGCCAGATCGGAGCCCTTTCCCTGACCGATGCAGGAAACCTCATCCTGGGAAGCGTCGGAACCGGGATCTATTCACGGGCCCTGTACTGCATCAGTCCGGGAGGAGTGACGCTCTGGTATAATCTGGATGCCAATAATGGGGCGATCCATTCCAATACGGTGATCGGCCCCGGCAACCGGGTCCACTATTATTCTACCATAGATGGAAAAGTGTCACTGGTTACCGTCCATGATCAAACCGGTAACATCCTCTGGTCAAAACCCATCGATGCCATGTCCAGCACGGCCAATAACCTGGCCCTGGAAAAAGATGGAACCATCATCGCTTCCTTCCGCCTGAATGCCGGAGATAAGTACAGGATGTTCCGGATCCATCCGGCGGATGGCACTCTCCTTTGGCAAAGTACGACCGAGAGTAACTTCAACCCCAAACTGGTCGGTCCCGATGGGACGATCTATCAGGATGACAATCTGATCGGTGGATTGGCCCGGTATTCATCCGGGCAATCCTCGGCTTCGGCTCATCCTGCAGGGGTGCATGTCAACCTGTGGGGAACTGCGTTGACCAGTGCCAATCAGGTCCTGACCATCCGCAATCGCGACTGGGTCCCGACGATCCATGCTTATTCTTCCAGCGGACAGCTGGACTGGTTCGTACCCATGAACCACATGCGTGACAACGTCGTGGCCCTGTCGGCAGATGGCGTTGTCTATGCCCTCATGCCGGATGGTGTTTGTGCTGTCCGGGGCGATCACGGCCTGGCAAGTCAGGGGTGGCCTAAGCGGTATCACGACAACCGGAATACCTCCAACGTCAACAAGTAGACACTGGCCGGTCCTGATCCCGTTGTGAACAGGAATGACATATACCGGGAGTGGCATGCTACGCCCGGTATTTTTTT
>JAUIEA010000145.1 GCA_030429045.1 Bacteroidia bacterium
CTCACCCCTGTCTGACACCCGATGGCGAGCGACTGTTCTTTTCATCTGACATGCCGGGGGGCTTTGGTGGAATGGATATCTATCGGATGGACTGGGATGCGGAAGAATCCAGCTGGAGCGATCCGGAGAACATTGGTTACCCGATGAATACGACACATGACGATCTGGGGATCGTCCTGAACGAGCAGGGTACGTTCGGATATTTTTCATCTGACCGCCCCGGAGGACAGGGTCGGGATGACGTCTACAGCTTTGTAAAGACAGCTGCTCCTGTAGACGTCTACGTCTATGACGAGCTGACTGGAAAGCCCCTCAAAGGCGTAACCGTGACCCACAGTTGTGGTGCCGGTGAAGCCGTTACCGACAAGGACGGAATTGCCCGTTTTGAGATCAAATTGAATACATGCTGCGATTACGCGGCGACATTTGATGGATATGATCCAAATGAAAATGAGGGCTGTACCGCTGGGTTGACAGATGTACCCGTGGTGGTGGAGATTCCATTGCGACGCTCTGTGACGATCACCATGAAGGGGATCGTATACAATCAGCGAAGCGGCCAGCCCCTGGAGAATGCCCTGGTTACCCTGACCAATGATTGTGACCCCGATGCCATCGAAACGGCTACGACGGATGAATCAGGTGCCTATTCATTCCTGCTGAACCGGGATTGCTGTTATAAGGTCAAAGCCGAAAAGCAGGATTTCCTGGCCGATTTCCGGGAAGATCAATGTACCAAGGGCATTACAGAAGACTTCATCGTGGCGGTGGACCTGTATTTACAACCGACAAAACTGGATTCCACGGACCAGGGCATCGATATGCCCAAGAAGCTGGTCTTCGATCCGGAGACTCAAAAATGGATCGATCCTGTGACCGGTAAGCCAGCCAATTCTGTCATTGACGGTATTACCTATCGGAATGGCAAGATCGTGGAAACTTCACCAACATGGGAGCCAAGTCCGACTCAACCGGGAGATGATGGACCAGTGGCCTATCTGCTGCATATCTATTATGATTTTGACCGCGCAACCCTACGGGCAGAAGGGATTCCCGAACTGGAGAAATTGCAGAAGATGATGACGGAGAACCCAAATCTGATCGTCGAACTGGCATCCCACACGGATGCCCGGGGATCACATCGCTACAACAAGCGTCTGTCGCAGCGACGGGCAGAAGCAGTGGTGGATTGGTTGGTTGACAAAGGTATCAGTCTCGATCGCCTGGTTCCGCGTGGATATGGCGAAACTGTTCCGGTCAATGACTGTGTCAATAATATTCCCTGTAATGAGCGTAAGCACCAAATGAACCGTCGGACCGAATTCCGGATCCTGGGTTGCATTGGTTGCGTCGAACCGGATAAGTCCAAATTATCCAAGCCCAACGACAATGTCAGGGTGGATGAATGCAAACATTGTCCCTTCTAGGACAACGCCAAATAAAAAAAGAGCGGCCAGATCTGGCCGCTCTTTTTTTTATGATAGTCAAGCAGAATTACTGCTTCATCAATCGCATGGTAGACGTTTGCCCTGATTCCTGGATGACCTGCAAGAGGTACATGCCCGATGGAACGGCCTGGAATCCGGTCAGCGGTATTTGCTGGAGACCAGATTGGATCTCGATCGTCCGATCCATCAGGACTCTTCCGTTGATATCCACCACCTTCAATTGTCCTGTACTGGCATGGTTGCCGGCCAGTTCCAGGGTTGGGATATCACTGAACGGATTCGGGAAGGCCGTTATGCGCTGAATGGCCCCGCCTGGTTCGGAGATCGATGTAGCGCAGTCGGTCTTGAACAGGACGATGCCGGCTTCACTGATCTTGTTCTGGCAGATGGTGACCAGCTGGACCTCATATTCTGTACACTCCTGAAGATCGCTGAAGACATAGCTGTTATCCAGGGTCGGCATCTCGATCTCCCAGTCCATGGTACCGGCGACCCGAAGTCGAATGATGAACCCAATAGATGTAGCAGCGGTGTCCCAACTGACTGAAGCCATATACCGCCCCACTTCGACCGTATCGAATTTCTCAGGCACCAGGCAGGGGATCTCTCCCTTCTTGATCGTGACGCAGTAGTCCTCGACCTCACCGCTGCCGATCTCGCCACAAGGGCCAGGGCTGAACCCGAAGGCCAGGGATACACGGAGTCTGGTTTCACCAAATTTGTCGACGCTGGGGACAGTGAACTGACCGGTGATCGGCTCATTGGCCACACCGGAGATGATCAATTCGGTATCATCAAAAACGCCGTTCTGGTCAAAGTCGATCCAGGCGTTCATATTCTCATCGTACTCGAAACCATTGTATCCCGGGGTGATGGTCACTGAATAGACCTTGCCGGTATCCATGACCGTGGTGGCATCCTCGAAAAAAGCATAGCCGCCATCAGTGCCGGAAGTGTTATCCAGAGTGTGGACCTGAACCGATTCGATCCATTCCAAAGTGGCAAAATTCCCGAACAGTTCACAATAGTCGTAGTCCAGACAAGCACCACATCCAAAGGTCTTAAATGTGAAAACGTCACTGTACATGGTGGAATCCGGATTGCAGATCGTCAGCATCCGGGCTTCATAATCCGTGCAAGGCAAGAGATCCGTCAGGGTGACACTGGTCATGGTCGTGCTGACCTGGGTCCATTCTGTTTCGGTGGTGAGCTTGTACTCGAGCAAAAAGGATGTTGCCGGGATGACCTCTTTCCAGCCAAGAGTGACAAAACCGTTGTCGATATCCGCGATGGTCACCGGACGTGGGATACAAGGCGCCTCGGCTTCCTGGATGGTGATGCAATAGTCTTCCACCTCGCCGGTTCCAAATTCCACGCAGGGGTTGTTGTCCCCGAAGAAAGAAGACATAATGATTCTCATCCTGGTAGGGCCGGGTGTCGCTCCACTTGGTACTTCAAATGTCAGGGTGACCTCATCACTGTTATCATCATCCAGCAATCCAACCTGTTCAAACGGGCTGAAAACGCCATTTTGATCATAGTCGATATAGACCCTGTAATAATTGTCGTACGGATCAAAGTCGAATCCGGGCTTGATCACCAGTGGGTATTCATAGTTGGTGTTCAGGATAATAGGCAGGTCTTCAAAAAACGCATATCCGCCATTTGATCCGGAGTTGTTGGTGACACCGCTGATACTGATCTCGTCGATCCACTGGAAGTCAGCCTGGGATGCCTCGGAGACACAATACTTGAAATCCAGGCATGCACCGCATCCCTTGGTGGTGAATTGAACGATCGGTCCGGCAATGGACTGGGCCGTGTCACAATCCGTCTGAACGCGCACCTCATAATCTGTGCACGGCGTCAAACCTGTAATGGCTGCTGGTGGGGCAGTGACATTGAGCGAACTCCAGGTCGGAGCGCCAATTTCACGGTATTCCACGATATACCCGACACTGGAGGTGATATTGGTCCAGTTGATCAATCCGCCCATCTGCGAGGTGGTCATGACCTTTGTATCATCCGGGAAATCGCACGGCTCCGGTGCCTCGACGATATTCACACAGTAATCTTCGACTTCACCGAAGGTGAAACTGCCGCAGGGCAGGGCAGCAGAGCCATAGGACATGGCCACTCGCATCCGGGTAACCCCGGGTGTGGCGGTTCCGGAGATCTTCACAAAGCCCTCCACGGCCATATTGGACGCAGCAGGAGAAATGATTTCCTCGCCCGGGTCATCAAAATTGCCGTTCTGGTTGTAGTCGATCCAGACACGGAAGGTTTCATTGTAGGCGAAGCCGCCGGCAAAACCGGGGACCAGGCGATAGGGATACTTGTGATATGTCTTCAGCTGGAAGGCATCGTTTGTATAGTCGCCATACCCGTCATCATTGCCAGAGGCATTGGTATAGGTGCTGATCATGATGGAATCGATGAATTCGATTCCTGAATCGTTGCCGAAGGCATCGCAATACATTTGATCCTTACAGGCGCCACAGCCCAGGGTTTGTCCTTCCAGTGTCACCGACGGGCCAGACATGGTCGTATCACAAATGGATGTGATCTGGATCAGGTAACCACTGCATGGAGCGAGGCCATCGATGACCAGGGAGGAACCGGTGATGTTCGGCAGGATTTCCCAGTCAAAGGCCGTGAGTTCCTTATATTGTACATGGTAGGTCGAGGCCACATTGACCTCATCCCAGGAGATCTCCATGAAATCCTCCCCGATCTCGACAAAGGCGAGGTTGGTGGGAGGCACACAACATCCGTCGGAGGTGAAGACAAACGAAGTGTAGGCGCTGCTGGTATCGGCACAAAATGCTTTGATCTCAACCTCATAATCCGTACAGGTCTCCAGACCGGAGAGGGAATAGGGGCTTTCTGCCCCCGGGGCATCTGTCCAGGTGGGTGATCCTACTGCTCTCCATCGCAGGGAGCTGGTGATGGTTGAATCGCCCGAGATCCAGCTGATCACTGCACCGTCATCCTGTATGGCAGATGCCTGGATATTGGCAGGACCGGGACACGGACCGCAATTGGACAGAATGTATTGCAGGCTGTTGAAGGCGTTGATCCGACCTCCTGTAACCAGTTCATCTTCCAGGGCAGCGATCTTGTCAACTCCTTCAAATATGGCATCACGTACCAGTTTTGCCGCTTCCGAAGGAGCTGCTTTCGCCAGTTGGCCGATGGTGGAGCATGGGGCGGAATAGAGCAGACCGATCAACCCTGCAGTCGTCGGAGAGGCAAATGAAGTACCACTGGTCGTGGTATAATTTCCATTGTTCGAGGTGGTCCGGACATCCTCTCCGGGAGCAGCGACATCAATGGTTGTTTTTCCGAAGGCGGAAAAATTCCGCTTGTCCTGATTGTCTGTGGCGGTAACAGAGATCAGATATTCACTGCTGCAACCGGTGGGAAGGTCACCCTCGATGTCAATATCGATATTGAGATTGGCCGTTGCACCGCAATTGAGGATGCCATAAACGCCCATGGTGTCGTAGTAGGCACACCAGATCGGCGCATCGGCGGGATCACCGAAATTGATCCCCCAGGAGGAATTCATTGCAACCACAAAGGCGCCTTTCTCTCCATTGGTCTGATTGTACAGCTTGCGCTGGGTCAATGCATAGGTATAGGCTTCGATCACCAGTGCTTCCTGGACGGAACTCGGCCGGATGGTCATCATCTTGATAGCCCAGTTGACTCCGGTCAGGCCGACATTGTTGTTGCCAACCGCACCGATCATGCCTTCTACATTCACACCATGACCACCGTTGTCGACATTATCGTTGTCCTGGTTGATGTTCCAGCCGAAGTAGTCGTCGATATATCCATTGCCATCATCATCCTGGCCATTGTCCGGGATTTCCTGGTGGTTGATCCAATGATTGGCCATCAGATCCGGGTGATCCAGATCCGTTCCGTCATCTACAATGGCTACGACAATGGTGTCACCCGTAGCGGTGACTCCGCCAGTCGTGATATCCCAGGCCTCTTCCAGATCCAGGTCGGCTCCTGGTGTCCCATTGTTCTGACCGGTATTCTTCCAATGCCACTGCTGAAAGTAGTTGGGGTCATTTGGTGCTTTTCGGAATGCACCAAGATGATTGAACTGGGCAGACAATACCCCAGACTGCCGGCGCATCCAGATGAGGAAATCCAGCTCGTTCACCCTGGAATGATCCATGTGCAGCAACCAGATCCGGGAGTCCGGAGCCAGTGCTCGAGTGACGCGAAGCTGGGTGGGAACACCCTGAAAACGATCAGCTGCAGATAGCACATTGTGCAGTGCATCATCTGAAGTGAGATGAACGATCAGGTCGCCCTGAACGTGTTGCAATTTCTGACCGTGTGCAAAGGGAAGGGAAACCCAAACACAGAAGAGGAGGAAGGTGAGTCTTGTGATCATGTAATCTGAATATAGGATGTTGCGAATTTAACTGATTTTGTCAGTACGCAGTGGAAAATGGAGTCCAGCTGACAATTCTGGTTCAGATTTCCTTGATATGGACAGAACTTCACACCTGTAAACAAGTGTGGCCGAACGGCTTTTATATGGGTGCGGATCGCAATAGGTGGTTTATTTCTACCTTTGACGTTCATCCCGAAGCCGCGCTAAAATCCGAATATGATGCATGTAAAGCGGTTCATCCTCTTGCTATCGACGTTGGCACTTACTGTCAGCCTCCAGGCACAAAAGGGTCCACTGAAAGTGGCAGACAAGCAATTTGACCTCCATGCCTATCCATCAGCCATTGAGGGGTATTCCTCTTATTTGGAAAGTCATCCGGACGATGTTGCGGTCAAACGACGACTGGCCCGGAGCTATTTCCTCATCAACCAGCCCCAAAAAACAGTGGAGTTGCTGGACGAGGTGCTGACCAATGAAACCCTTCCAGATGAGGACAATGTGCTCTTTGCCAAAGCATTGATGATGACTGGTGATTATCGCCGGGCAGAAGACATCTGGACAGACCTGGTTGAAACAGAAGGCGTTCGTGCCCAGCAGGGTCTCCAGTCCTGCCAGTTTGCCATGGCCTCCGGAGCGAACCGGAAAGCGGCCGTGGTCAAATCCGAACTGATCAATAGCACCTTGTCCGAGATCGGCCCCTGCTGGTCCAATGGCTATGTCTATTTCAATGCATTCAATCCGACCCTGACGACCTATCCGGACGGTTGGGTGATGGGTGACCAGTACCATTATCTCATGAGCTCCACCGCTGATGGGAACGGTTTTCTGTATCCACCGAAAGCAGTGAAAAAAGAAGCGCGTCCTTCACCGAATGAGGGGCCCATCACCATCTCTCCGGACGGCAAACAGGTCATTTTCATGCGTGCCAGCCTGTCCGGGAATACCCGATTAACCGCAGAGACCGGATTTCAATCCAGCCTCTTTATGGCAGATATCAATGAGAAGGGATTTTGGGAGAATATCCGGCCATTTCCCCACAATGGGGCGTCCTTTTCCACGGCCTGGCCCAGATTTACCCCTGATGGTCGCGAACTCTACTTCTCATCGGATCGAACTGACGGTCTGGGCGGATTTGACATCTACAAGTGTACCCTGGGGCCGGAAGGGTGGGAGAGTCCACAGAACCTCGGGGCTCCTGTCAACTCGCCCGGCAATGAGATCACGCCATATTATACGCGAGAAATGCTCTATTTCGCCAGCGATTGGCATATCGGGTATGGGGGTTATGACCTGTTCAAGGCCGTCCGCGTGAACAACCGATTTAACAGTGTGATCCACCTGGGACGAGAGATCAACTCTTCCGGAGATGACCTCGGCCTCATTCTGAGTGCCGACCCCACCCAGGGATATATTGTCAGCAATCGAAAGGGGAATGGTGACCTGGATCTCTATCAGTTCAGATTTCAGCTGATCGAACGACATATCCAGATCAAAGATGCGGTGACTGATCAACCGATCCAGGATGCGACCCTCGATCTGCGCCCCTGCGGCGGGACAGTCCTGAGAAGCGATGAACAAGGAATGATCACCCTGCAGATGACCGAGATCCCCTCTTGCCTGATCTCTGTCCAGCATCCGGGTTATGCTGTCCGGCAGCAGGATGCCCGCGATCTGCTGACGGGAAGCGAAGTGTTCGAGATCGGTTTGGTGCCCGATCACTGGAATTTCAGCACCCAGATCCTGGATTTCGAAACGGATCAACCGCTTCAGAATGTGCTTCTGCGGCTGACCGAACAACGCAGCGGCCAGTTCAGGGATATCTATTCAGACGATGCCGGAAAGCTGCGAATTCCCATGTACCCGGGAAAACTGTATTTCCTCAATTTCAGTTTGTCTGGGTATCATCATGAGTCCCGGACCATCCAGCTGAATTCCGGCGATGGTACACCCTTCGCGGAACCGATCAGGATGAAGTCCATTCTGGCCAGTATTGACCCCACGCAAGCGATGGACGAAGAGACCTTGAAAGCCACTCCGGAAGGACTACCTGCGGGGCAGGGTGCATTTGCCGTACAAGTGGCCTCGCTGACGGATGCTGCACAGGCCGACATTCGGGGTTTTGAACGCTTGGCACAGTTTGGAACGGTCTATCAGAAAATCAGTGATGAACGCATTCGCATTCGTGTCGGTGTGTTCTCCTCTCGGGAGGATGCCAGGGCCGCGGCAAATGAAATGATCAATCTGGGGTATCCGGGTTCATTTGTGGTAGAAGAGTCTGTAGAATCACTAATGGACAAGGTGATGCTCTCCATGGCTGTCGACCGGTCCAAGGATCCCTTCAAGGACGGAGAATACCTGATCCGCCTGGCGGCATATAAAAACCCGAAATGGTTTGATCCGGGTAAACTGGGTACTTACGGGACCATAACGGAGGAGGTCAGCAAGGAGTGGACAGTGAAATTTATCCGGGGAATCGCAACGATCACTACAGCCAGAGAAGCGCTGCGAGAAGCGAAAAGTGCCGGATTCGCGGAAGCGTATATCCTTTTCGAAAGGGATGGTCAGCGACTGAAAGTCGATTGATCCTCAGGCAATCTCCTCTCCGGGTCGCCAGGACAATTGCAGATAGGAGGTGGTATCAGGCCGGGGTTGGACCATTCGGCTTGACCGGTGTCCGATCAGCCAGATCACTTCTTCAGGTTCCCCATGCGTGAGGACCAATGTCTTTTGCTTTGTGAATCGGTCGACCTTGGCATCGATCAGGATGTCCTTGATCTTTTTAGATCCGGTCATGCCCTTTGGATGGATGCGATCGCCCGCCTGCCAATGCCGCAGGACCAGGGGGTATTGCAAGCGATCCTGATCGACAATTATGGCGTCGGGATTCATGGTCTCAGCAGGCTCAGGATCATTGACCTTGGACAGGGTCAAACTACCTTCCGATCGGTGAACGACCTGGTCTCCCGGATGTATGATAAGGGTCCCGGACTCGAGC
>JAUIEA010000146.1 GCA_030429045.1 Bacteroidia bacterium
GGTTGCTGGACAATGCCATCTTCTTCGGCCCTGTCCTCGACCGCGAGAGTATGCAATCTGCAGATTAGACTAACGTCAGATGCCGAACTGGTCGCGGGCAGCCTTTAAGGCCACTTCAAGACCATCGACATCCTTCCCACCAGCTGTGGCATAGAACGGCTGACCACCGCCACCGCCCTGAATGGCTTTTGCCCATTCACGAATGAGTTGCCCGGCATGCCATGTGCCTGCATCTGCGATCTCCTTGCTGATGATGACTGACAACATGGGTTTATCCTGGTGGATATTGCCAGTGACAATGACTGCCGGAGACAATTCCTGCTCCAGTTGGAAGATCAGATTCTTGACGGATTTGGGATCCTCCACCGGCAGCATGGCCACCAAGTACCGGATACCGTCCTTTTCCATCATCTGACCCTTCAGTCCGGATTTCAATCCCAGGGCCTGTTGCTCCTGGATGGTTTCGATCTGCTTGCGCAGCTGGCGATTTTCATCCAGGACCGTCTGGACCGATTCAGTAACGCTGCCCTGGGCTTTCAGCAAGACTTTTGCCTCCTTGAGATCCACCTCCAGATCATGTACATAGGCTTCGGCTGCATCAGCAGTCAACGCTTCAATCCGCCTTACACCCGCGGCCACGGCGGTTTCTGTGGTCAACTTGAACAATCCGATACGTCCGGTTTCGGGGACGTGGCAACCACCGCACAACTCCCGACTGTACTGAGGGTCAAAGGTGATCATCCGGACATGGTCACCGTATTTCTCCCCGAACAACATCATGGCACCTGCCGCTTTTGCTTCCTCAATGGGCAATTTACGGGCTTCACCCAACCGGATATTCTCCCTGATCTTTTTATTGACAATGCGTTCGATCTGGGTCAACTCCGTATCGGTGACCTTTTGAAAATGGGAAAAGTCAAAACGCAGGTACGCGTCATTGAGCATGGATCCCTTTTGCTGGACATGATCGCCCAGGACCTGACGCAAGGCAGCGTGCAGGAGGTGGGTCGCTGAGTGGTTGTTTTCAGTGAGTCTTCTTTTGGTTTCATCCACCACCGCACGCAAGGGTCGGGTGGGATCATCCGGCATCTGTCGGGTCAGATGGATGATCAGGTCATTTTCGCGCACGGTATCCACCACGCGGATCATACCGTCGGCGCTGACCAGTAGTCCGGTATCGCCCACCTGTCCTCCACCCTCCGGATAAAAGGGTGTCCGATCCAGCACGACCTGGAAGAAATCACCCTGGCGGTTGGATACCGAACGATACTTGATGATCCGGACATCGTCGACCTCCAGTTCGTCATATCCGAGGAAGACCACTTCTGCTGATCCGGGAATGACCGTTTCCCAATCTCCCGTGGTTTTGACGGAGGCTGCCCTAGACCGTTGCTTTTGTACCTCCAGCGCCTCTTCAAATCCAGCCTCATCCACCTGAAAGCCCTTTTCCCGGGCGATCAGCCGAGTGAGATCGATAGGAAATCCGAATGTGTCGTACAGTTCAAAGGCGAGTTCACCCGCCAGCATGCCATCCTTGATCGGCACCTGTTCCAATCGTTTGAGTCCGCCTTCCAGGGTACGGAGGAATGATTTTTCTTCTTCGAGGATGACCCGGCTGACGAACGCTTCCTGGGCTGCCAGTTCGGGAAAGACCTCACCCATTTGCTTGGCGAGGACAGGTACCAGCTTGTACATCACTGGCTCCTTCAAATCAAGGAAGGAATAAGCGTACCGAACCGCCCGACGCAGGATACGGCGGATCACATAGCCAGCTCCATTAGATGCAGGTAGCTCACCATCTGCAATGGTAAAGCTGACAGCCCTGACATGGTCGGCGATCACACGCATGGCCATGTCGGTCCGGGGAGCCGTATCGCCATATTGGTTGGTGTACGGAATGTCTGCCTGTCCGGAGATCGTCTGCAGCAATGGACTGAAAACATCTGTATCGTAATTGGATTGTTTCCCCTGCAAGGCCATGACCAGGCGCTCAAATCCCATACCGGTATCAACATGCCGGGCAGGCAGTTGCTCCAGGGAGCCATCGGCCTTCCGGTTGAACTGGATAAAGACCAGATTCCAGATCTCCACCACCTGGGGATGGTCTTGGTTCACCAATGTTCGGGCATCCACTTTTTGGCGCTGATCTTCGGCGCGCAGATCGACGTGGATCTCGGAGCAGGGTCCACAGGGTCCGCTCTCCCCCATTTCCCAAAAATTGTCCTTTTTATTGCCGCGAAGGATCCGGTCCTCGGGCACCCATTTCGACCAGAGCCGGACAGCTTCCGTGTCTTCCTCCAATCCTTCTGCATCATCTCCTTCAAAGATGGTGACGTACAACCGGTCCTTGTCGAGGCCATATTCTGCGGTCAACAATTCCCAGGCCCATTGGATCGCTTCTTCCTTGAAGTAATCCCCGAAGCTCCAGTTGCCGAGCATCTCAAACATGGTATGGTGATAGGAATCTACTCCTACCTCCTCCAGATCGTTGTGTTTACCAGAGACCCGCAGACATTTCTGGGTATCGGCGATACGTGTCCGGGTCGGTTCCTGGTTGCCCAGAAAGTAATCTTTGAACTGGTTCATCCCCGCATTTGTGAACATGAGGGTCGGATCCTGGCGGTTGGTGATCGGGGCCGAAGGCACGATCAGATGGCCGCGTTCTTCAAAGAAGCGCAGGAACGTATTTCGGATCTCGCTGGCAGTCAACATATGAGAATAATATTTTATAAATATCTTATATTTTGGACAATTATTTGGATATCAGGATGTCCAAATCAGGTGTCGCAATAATATTTCGTTAACAGCGTAATTCATGGGTAAGAACGACCTTTGTTAGGAGATTCGCCCTTCTTTCATTAATTTCGCAATGCACAGGGGGAAAACCACCACAGCCTTACACTGCAAAGTTAGGGCTTTGGCACCAACAGCATATTTATGGGAAAGGAAAAATTCGTGTTCAATCGCCACACGCTCTCTTACGAGCGTGTCCGGCTGACACTCAAACATAGGCTGATTCGGATCTTTGGATTGACATCTGCTGTTCTCGTCACAGGGATGATTTTTATGACGGTGACAAACGCCTTCTTTCCAAGCCAGAAGGAGAAGTCCCTCCAGCGGGAGATCGCCCAGATGAAAGCCAAGTATGAAGCCGTCAACGGCCAGTTGGATATGATGTCCAAGGTGCTGACCAATCTTCAGGATCGGGATGCTTCGGTCCACCGGATGATGTTCGGGATGGATCCCATTGACCAAAGCGTCTGGAACGGCGGTATCGGAGGTCACGAACAATACCGGGATCTCGCCAAGTTCAAAGAATCTGGTGAGCTGCTGGCCAACACCTTATCCAAGGCAGATCAGTTGGAACGTCAACTGGTACTGCAGTCCCTCTCACTGGATACTATTCAGCGGATGGCTGAACGGATGAAAGAAATGCATTCTTCCCTGCCGGCGATCAAGCCGGTCCGTGAAGACAAGCTCAATCGTCGTTTGCGGACACTTTCCGGATTCGGAATGCGGATCCACCCCATCCTCAAGGTGCGCAAGATGCATACCGGCATGGACTTTGGTGCACCCCGTGGCACGGCTGTCCAGGTCACTGGTGATGGCAAGGTGGTCGAGGTGACCCGAGATAACAGCGGATATGGCCTTCATATCATTGTCGATCACGGGTTCGGTTACAAGACCCTCTATGGGCACTTGCAGAAGGTGGATGTCAAGCGCGGCCAGAAAGTGGTCCGCGGGCAACACATCGGGACGATCGGCAGCTCCGGGCGCAGTACCGCCCCTCACCTGCACTACGAAGTGATCTATAAAGGCGCCAAGGTCAACCCGATCCACTATGTCATTGACGGCCTGAGCCTGGAAGAGTATTCCGAACTGGTCGAACAAGCTTCTGCTTCCAATATGTCGTTCGACTATTGATTCTCTATTCGGAAGACAATGAAAAAGGCCCTCCAGTCATCTGAAGGGCCTTTTTCATTTTTCGTCGATCCAGTTCCACAATACGCAGGGAATTGTAATTTCGGGAACTGCCATGGAACACCAATGCCCCAATTGTCACACAGCCCTGCCTCCGGAAAGTCATTTCTGCAGTGTTTGTGGTCAGAAGAATGAACCCATTCTCATATCCACCCGTCAGTTGGTTGGGGATCTGTTTACCAATGTTTTCGCGTGGGACAATCGCTTCTTTCGCTCCATTCGCGAACTGGCCCGTCCGGCTTCGCTGACGATCCAGTTTTTCGCCGGCGCTCGTCAACACTATATCCCACCTGCCCGGCTGTACCTCTTTACCGTTTTGCTTCACCTGGCAGTCATCAGCACTTTCACCACGGGATCCTTTTTCAAGATATCCGATAATGATCGCAATTCCGGAAAGGAATTGCTGAAGCTCCACGACCAGATTTCTGCTGTTCGATCCATCCAGGACACACTGCTGCTCCAGGATACCTTAAGTCTGGCTCAACAGTTGGCATTCGAAAAGGTGAGAGGCCAACTGGAGTCCAGGTATGACCGGATGAATGACTCCATCAGTTTTTATGTATTTGGTGAAGACCCGCACAGTTCATTTACCCTGTACGACCTGGAGACGATCTCCATGGATAGCCTGGCGAACAGATTGAGTGATCAACCCTGGCACTCCCGGCTGATCGCCAGTCAGTTCGTTAAAACCTATCGGGAGCCGAAAGCGCTGGGCGCCTTTCTCTTCGCCCGCTTGTCGTGGATGATGTTTCTGATCCTGCCGTTTGCGGGTTTGATCCTGGTGGGATTATATTATCGAAAGAAACGCTATTTCGTCGAGCACCTTGTCTTCGCCCTCCATTATCATGTTGCTGCTTTCCTGCTGGTCTCCCTGGGTTTGATCGGCGACTATTTCATCAGTGGTGGCTGGTCGTCACTCGCGTTCCTGCTTTCACTGGCCTACATCTTTGTGGCCATGAAACGATACTATCAGCAGTCCTGGATGCGGACACTTGGCAAATTCATTGCACTCCATATCCTCTATCTGATCGTCTCCATTACCCTGATCGCCATCTTAATGATCATCAGCTTTCTGCTCTTTGCCTGAGCCTGCCGAGCTGGTCGAATTGTGGAATTCAGGAAAAACAGGTAGATTTAGTTTCTGTTTTTCGTACCGAGCATGCAAATAGATCTTCAGACACTGACCAAACGATACTATGCGATCGGAGAAGTAGCCGAGTTATTTGGTGTTTCCAAATCACTTATTCGCTATTGGGAGTCTGAATTCGACCTGCTGAAACCCCATAAGAACAGCAAGGGCGATCGACGCTTCACGGTGCAAAACATCGAGCAATTCCAGATCATCTACAATCTGGTGAAGGAACAGGGATTTACCCTGGAAGGCGCAAAACGGACACTTCGCGAACAAGGCACTCGTCTGAACAAACAGCAACAGGTGATCCACAAGCTCCAGGAAATTCGAAACGGGCTCCAGGGACTGGCGGACACCCTCTAACTCTTGTCGGGTCAGGAAAAATCTGCCTGCATGGTCAGGGTCTGCTTACAAAACACATATTCTTCTGCACGGTTGCTGGCTACGACCAGGATCCTGTCCTGTCGATGGGATTCGACAAGGTCATAATACCAGTCCCGGCCCTGATCATCCAGATTTGTCAACGGCTCATCCAACAAGACAATGGCCGACTCGGTATTCAGTGCAAGGCCCAGCTTGACCCGTTGCTTCATGCCACTGGAATATTCCCCAACCGGACGGTCCTCTTCCCCAGCCAGTAGCCAACGGCCCGGAAGACTTTTCAGGTCGACATTTGTCCTGCTCCTTCGAAAACGGAAATGATGCCGGATCAGCTCCTTGAGGGGTAATTCTTCAGGAAGCTCCAGATACGGTGCGGTAAAGCTGACTTGATGGATATATTGCTCCGGAGATATTTGCGCTTCGTGGTCGTCCCTGACAATGAGAGTTCCTGCCGACGGCCGTAAGAGGCCTGCGATGATCTGTAGCACGGTAGATTTGCCTGATCCGTTCGGGCCCAGGATAGCGAGGGATTGATCCGTATGTAAGTGAAGATTCAGGTTACGAAAAACCCACTGCTCCCGAAATCGCTTCCCGATCTGATCAAGCGATATCTCCATGAGCCTTCACCCCGTTGATCTGGCGAAATCCACGCATGATCCCCCTGTCCGCCTGGCGGATGAACTCGAGGATCAGATCGCGTTCTGCCGAAGCCGGTACGCTTGTTTCGATGATGGACAAGGCCTGAGAGGTATTGTACCCCCGTACAAAGAGGATACGATAGATATCCTGGATGGAGTGGACCTGATCCTTTGTAAAGCCACGACGGCGGAGCCCCACAGAATTCACGCCGGCAAAAGACAGTGGCTCCCGGGCAGCCTTGACATATGGAGGCACATCTTTTCGCACCAGAGACCCCCCTCCCACCATGGAATGGGTGCCGATCTTCACAAACTGGTGGACGGCAGTAAGCCCCCCGAGCACGGCAAAATCCCCCACATCAATATGGCCCGCCAAATTCACATTATTCGCCAGGATCACATTCTTACCGACGTTGCAATCATGTGCAACATGAACATAAGCCATCAAAAGGCTACGGTCTCCGATGACTGTCTTATCGCTGGCTTCCGTGCCTTTGTTGAGGGTGCAATATTCCCGGATGGTCACATGATCGCCAATTTCGACGGTGGCGTATTCCCCTCTGTATTTCAGGTCCTGGGGAACGGCACCGATAATGGCGCCCGGGAAGATCCGGCAGTTTTTACCAATACGTGTTCCGGCCATGATAGAGACATGGGGGCCGATCCACGTTCCATCCCCGATCTCAACATCCTGTTCAATCGTGACAAATGGACTGATCGTCACATTCTCCCCCAGTTTGGTATCCGGATGTATGACAGACAGTGCTTGCTTATGATCCATGGCTCCGCTTTACAATTTGAGCAGTCAATTCTGCTTCTGACACGATTTTGTTTCCGACATAGGCAGTAGCCTGCATATGGACAATGCCTCTCCTGATGGGGGAAATCAGTTCCATTTTAATTACAAGTGTATCGCCCGGAGAGACAAATTGTTTAAATCTGGCATTATCAATCTTCAAAAAGAAGGTATCCCATTGTTCTCCTTCTGGAACGTTTCGCAAGGCCAAAAGGCCGCCTGTCTGGGCCATTGCTTCTATTTGCAATACCCCTGGCATCACGGGATTGCCTGGAAAATGTCCCCTGAAAAAATCTTCGGTATAGGTCACACTCTTCACCCCTACCACGTGCGTATCGGAGATCTCTATGATTTTATCCACCAATAAGAAAGGATGGCGGTGAGGCAACTTCGCCTCGATATCAGCG
Organism: Bacteroidia bacterium; assembly: GCA_030429045.1. Lineage (GTDB taxonomy): Bacteria > Bacteroidota > Bacteroidia > Chitinophagales > Saprospiraceae > JAGNXB01. The sequence continues at coordinate 7,336 of JAUIEA010000146.1, forward strand.
ACCGTCATCACGGGTTTGACGTCCGGATCGTATTTGGGAATCTTCTTGAGCTTCCGTTGTTCGATGCCAAAACTCTTCAGCAGCTTTGCAAATTCGACATTGGAGGCATGACCGGGCTTTGTCGCTACGATCTTCCCCTTGATCGGCTTGCCGACAAGGGCCAGGTCACCAATGACATCCAATAATTTATGGCGGGCAGGCTCATTCTTGTAGCGCAGATCGGTCGTATTGAGAATTCCTTCCCGATCAACCCGAATAGAAGGTTTTTCCAGACGCTTTGCCAGGCTCTCTAATTCAACCTCCCCCATCACTCTGTCTGCGATGACGATGGCATTATCCAGATCGCCCCCTTTGATCAAGCCCTGATGAATGAGTTGCTCCAGTTCATGGACAAATACAAATGTCCGAGCAGGTCCGATATCCTCTTGGAATCGGCTGATATCTTCGAGGGCTGCGAATTGCTGTCCTAAAACCGGGGAATGAAAATCGATGAGCGCCGTCAATTCAAACTTGGAAGATGGAAAAGCGATCAATTCCGAACCCGTCAGGTCATCGCGGTAGGAGATCGTCTCCGTAATTTCCAGATACTCCCGTTCGCTCTCCTGTTCGACGATGCCAGCGGAGGACAACGCATCCGTAATGAGCTTGGACGATCCATCCATGATAGGCGCCTCAGGTCCATCGATCTCAATGAGCACATTGTCCAGGTTCAACCCGACCATGGCTGCCAGGGTGTGTTCTACAGTTGATACGCGTGCATCCCCGCCAATGGAGAGGGTCGTGCCCCGATTGGTGGAGATCACTTGAGATACGTCCGCTGGAATGACGGGGTGGCCTTCCAAATCGATCCGCAGAAATTTGAACCCATGGTTTTCCGGCGCAGGTTTGAATGTCATCGTCACCTGACGTCCTGTGTGAAGACCAATCCCGGAAATTGAAATGTCCCGGGCGATGGTATGTTGTTTCATAACCAGGTATAAATTGGCTGATAATAGGGAGGCTCAAAGGTACGTCAATTCCTTATGGGTCAAGGCCTCCCGGTGCCACAAAAAAAAAGCCCCCCTCCACAAGTGGAGAGAGGCCATCCCAAAAACCGATTTAACTTAAAAGTCTTGCGGCTTTGGCTTCGAGAAATTTATGGTTCGATTATTCGACCGTGATCATACGCTTGGTAGCGCTATCGGTTGGGGTCTCCAACTGATAGTACAGCATACCATTGCCTTCGATCTCAGCGCGAGTCAGTGTGATCGCGTTGTAACCCTTGGCATAGTCGCCGCTTACTACCTTCATCACCTTACCAGTGACATCGTATACCTTCAGCGTAGCTGTGCTCGCTGTTGGCAGGTTGAATCCGATAACAGTAACGTCACGGAATGGGTTCGGCTCGTTCTGATACAGCTCGAATCCGCCTCCGAT
>JAUIEA010000147.1 GCA_030429045.1 Bacteroidia bacterium
CACCGACCGCGGGCTGGTCGACTTCGGACGTGGCCGGATCGTGGCGTACCCCGACCTGCTGGAAGAGATCCTGGATCAACTGTCTGAAAATGATTAAGTTCGCTTATCTCATGGCTGCCGGCACCTGTCCATTATGAATCCAATCCCATCCATTCGGTCGATCCTCATCACGGTCATTCTGGGGTTGATCCTCTGCTTCACCGGATCAGTCCAGCTCATCGCCCAACCCGCGAACACGCCACCCATCCTGGTGATGCCCGGAAAGGTCGTCCGGGTCCCTTTTGACTATGAGAATGGCTTTCTGGTCGTGGATCTCCTCTTTGAGGACATTCTCCCCCTTCGATTCATCATCGATACCGGGGCAGAATACACCATCCTGACCCAAAAAGCCATCAGCGACCTGCTGAAGCTCTCCTATGAACGAGAGTACTCCATGGTGGGGTCGGATATGCGGACCATTATCGAAGCCCTGCTGGTCCGTGATGTGAATCTGGAGCTCAAGCGCATGAAGTTGATGCACCGGGATATCCTGGTCACCAAGGAAGACTATTTCCAGATCAACTACTTTACCGGTTCGCCCATCCATGGGATACTGGGTGCGGATCTCCTCAGCCGGTTCGTCCTTCGGATCGACTATACCCGCCAGATCATTGAATTCATCGACCCGGGCAATTTCGTTGAAGAGAAGGGATTTGCTGAAATACCCCTGACGCTGCATCGGAACAAACCCTTCCTCTACCTGCCCACCAAAATTCACGAGGATACGGAAGCCCTGCCCTTCAAATATCTACTGGATACGGGTGCTGCCCTGCCCTTACTCCTGTTGACCAACAGTCATCCGGCCATTCACCTGCCCGAACACGTGGTACAGGGCATCCTGGGGATGGGCCTGGGGGGATTTCTGACCGGCGCAAAAGGGCGTGTTCAACAGGTCAGCATGGGGCCTTATCCCATCAATAATCTGGTCGGCAGTTTTCAAGACATTTCGCTTTATCCGGATACCACTCACCTGCAGGGGCGTCATGGCATCCTGGGCAACCTGGTGCTGGACCGCTTTGATATCATCCTGGATTATCCCCGTTCCAGGGCTTTTGTCCGGCCGAATGATGATTATGCGGATCCCTTTCCGGTTGACCGAAGCGGATTGTTCCTGATCAGTTCGGGTTTTGATCTGTCGACCATCATGGTGCAGGAGGTCATCCCCGGTTCGCCGGCTTTCGTGGCGGGGATCCGGCCAGGGGATATCATCAAGAAGTACAAGGGATGGCCGGTCAGTTTTTTCGGATTGGAGGGGCTGACGCGACGGTTTCGGGAGGAACCGGGAAAGAAGATCCGGTTGAAGATCAAGCGGGGTCGAAAACGGCTGCGTCGTCACTTTGAGCTGAAGGACTATATTTAGGCAGGTACAATCCCGTTTAACCTTTGGAATTCAGCGAATGAAGTACTATCTTTGCAGCCGCTAAAAATAACTCATCTATGTTCGCAATTGTCACTATTGCTGGTCAGCAATTCAAAGTCGAGGAAGGGCAAGAGCTCTTCGTCCACCAGCTGGAGGCAGGCGAAGGAGATCAAGTCTCTTTCGCGGAAGTCCTGCTCACCGAAAAGAACGGTCAGGTCACGGTTGGAAAACCCTTTGTATCAGGTGCCAAGGTTACGGCCTCGGTGATGGGACAACAGAAAGGTGACAAAGTGATTGTTTTCAAGAAGAAAAGACGGAAGGGATACCGGGTCAAGAATGGCCACCGTCAAAGTTTCACCAAGATCAAGGTGGACTCCATTAACGCTTAATTCAGAAAAAACCAACCGACCATGGCTCACAAGAAAGGGGTAGGTAGTTCAGACAACGGACGCGACAGTAAAAGTAAACGACTCGGCGTCAAACTCTTCGGCGGGCAGGATGCCCGGGCGGGGAATATCATCATTCGCCAGCGTGGGACCAAGTTTCACCCCGGTGAAAATGTAGGCATGGGTAAGGATTACACCCTGTTTGCACTCTCCGACGGAGTCGTCAGTTTCCGTACTGGTCGCAAAGACCGGACATATGTAAACATCATTCCCGGCATGACCGAAGTCGCTGAGAAGCCGGCTCCGAAGAAAGTGGCCAAGGCCGCTCCTGCGGCACCAAAGGCTGCTCCGGCACCGAAGGCCGAAGAAGCCAAGGCTGCTCCGCAAGCCGAAGCGAAACCGGAAGCACCAAAGGCAGAGGCAAAGAAAGCTGCTCCTGCTGCAAAGGCCGCTCCGGCGAAGAAGTCGACCAAGAAGATCAAGCCTGACGATCTGAAGATCGTTGAAGGTGTCGGTCCGAAGATCGAAGAACTGCTGAAGGCCGGTGGCATTCCTACACTGGAAGCCATGGGCAATACGAGTGCGGATCGCATCAAGGAAATCCTTGCTGAGGCCGGATCGCGATACCAGATGCATGACCCGACCACCTGGCCAGCTCAAGCGAAGATCGCTGCTGCCGGAGATTGGGATGCGTTGAAAGAATACCAGGACCGCCTGCAGGGTGGTCGCGAGGCGTAAGCCCACTGGACGAATCCTTCAAGAGGCGATGATCTGCACAGATCGTCGCCTCTTTTTTTTACTGGTCCCCGGATTCGCCACCCGACTGCATGGCGTTCCACCTGGTGATCAGATCCAGGTAACCCAGGGGCTTCTCCGCGACCCGCCAGTTAAAGCCTTCCAGCTTCAAACTCCCATGATCGACCTGATCCATCGGCTGCATCATGGATTTGGGTTCTCGCAGGTAGTAGATATCCTGCACCTGATTGTCCTTGAAAAACAAAAGCATTTCACTGCATGCCGATGTATTCACCCCCAGGTATTCATGCTGCTCATCCTGGGCATAATAGACCGATTCTGCATTCCCATTCACATCCATTCGGGATAGTTCACCCGACTGGAACGAAGCGATGATGGTCCGCCCCTTGATCTGATTGTAGTACGGTTCATCGGGTGCATTGATGATCAGGGCCTTCCGCCACAAATAGATCGAATCAATGGCATCGTCCGCCATCCGCATACAAATGGTATCTGCAGTAAACTGTGAGGTATCCGACCAGATCACCGGATCCCCGTAAAAGAAAAATGCCGAATCACGTTCACTGTAGACCAGGGAATCACAGCTGGCCTGCAGGTCGGACTTATAGATCAGGACTTGTTCAAAGGCGTGGATCTCCCGGGTGGAATCCGGCCCTTCCCGGCGGATCGCCCGGATCTGGTCAGCCACCAGGTAGAGGGTATCTCCATCCAACACCTGGATCAACACCGGAGGCTGGCCCATGGCCAGAAAGTATCCCGTACTTCGCTGATATTGTGCGGAGTCACAACTCAACGTGACCCGGGCAGATGTATCCCTCCAGATGACATGACCCACCACCGTGGCCACATCGGAGGTATCCGTATTGCGGATCTCATCTGCCTCGAGGAATTGAGCGCCGTCCTGCACATTGGCGCGTCCAATGGTTCTGAACTTCTCAGTTTTTGTATTGTAATCGATCCCGGAGGACTGGATGGTTTGCTGCCCATCCCGGATGTAGGCTTGACCCCTGACGCGAAAATCGCCCTGTGCCGTCAGGTAATCCAGGGTATCGCCGGAGGCCAGGCGTGTACCATCCTGATACTGCGCATCGCCGATCAATATGAACTGTTCCGGTTTGGCCCTGTAGAAGATCTGTTCCGCCGTGGCCTGGCGGGTGGAATCAACAAACTGGGCATTGTGGGTAAACAAACCCTCCTGTCTGTTCAGGTCATAGTACCCGCCTTCGCAGTACAGGTTGGCGGATTGTTGTCGGATCAGGGTCGGCCCGGTAAAGAATGCCTTGTTTTCCCTGACCCGATAGTACAGCGAATCCGTTTTCAATCGAAACTGGGGGTCCTGGATGCGCACAGAATCTTTGAAATAGATCGTTTCTTCGTTGACATGATAGGCCCCCCGTCTGCTGTACATACGGGTATCCAGATTCTCCAGAAATGCCCCTGTGCCATAGGTCGCCACTTCTGTACGTGTATCATATTGCAGGGAATCTGTCCGCAATCGCTGGCTGCCATTGACCATCAGGACATTTCCCAACAGATGCGAGATACCGGTTCGACTGTTATAGGTCAGCGTATCGGCAAAGATCTTGAGCGAGTCGCCCTGTACGAGAGAGGCATGGCCGACAGCCACAAACACATGACCATGGATATTGGCAGTGTCGCAAAACAGAAAAACACTGTCATATCGGACACTGACATTCCCTTCCAACCGATCGATCACGGAGGTATCGCCTTCTTCATAGAAGCTCACATCGGCATGGATCAGGTAGACCTGCGTTTTTTTCGGGGCTTGCTCCTGGGAAAACAGGGATGGGGACGTAAACAGCAATGCTGTGATCACGAGAATTATGTACCGATAGAGCCGGGCTGTCTTCTTCATGCCGATAACATCAAATGAGCGAGATCATCACCGACAAGTGTGCCAATGGCCACGCCCATACCTCCTAAACGAACAGCGGCAAAGATATTCCCTTCCAGTTCTTCAATGATGGGCAATTTTTCTTTTCCCACCCCCAGAGTCCCACTCCAGGAGGACTCGAATCTGATGTCTTCGGGTACAGGTAAATGTTCCCGAACAAAGGACAACAGATAGGATTCGATCAACGGTGTGGTGCCCGGAATATCAGTGGTCTCAGCCTTGGCATCCAGATGTCGCCCTCCACCGATGAGGATCTGCTGTCCGATTCGTCGGGCATATAGATAGCCCTGGTCAACATGAAGGGTCTTGTCCCAGGCCAGGTGCGGGACTGACTCGGTGAGAAAGACCTGATTGCGGGCAGGTTGAACATCCAGTTCAGGTCGCAAGTGGGATGTAAATCCATTGGTGGCCAGGCCCAGTCGCCGGGTGTGAAAGATCTGACCGGTAGTCGTATGCACCTCCACAGAATGCTGATTTGGAATCCATCCTGACACCCCCTGTCCACCGATCACCCGGACCCCCAAACCGCGCGCCAGGTGATGGAGTTGCCGCATCATCTTCCCTGGATGCAAACGCCCTTCACGGGCGATCCGGACCTGCCCCACCCCATTCCGAAAGCCGGAATCAGGAGCATCCGGTTCAAACTGGATGCCCTTGATGATGGGCGCAAACTGTTCATTGAGGAAGGAGATCTGATCATTGACCTTTTCCCAGGCTTCTCGCCTGGAAGTCGGAAAAAATTCGGAGCCTCCACACCAGACCAGGTCCATGGACGTCGATCCAACCCTCCTGACCAATTGCTCCAGGCCTTTCCAGCGCATCTGAACGATCTGCATCACGGCATCCACGCCAACCTGTTCCATATCGGCCAGTAATTCGGTAGGACTCCCGATACAGGCAAATCCTGCATTCCGAAAACTGGCGCCTTCGCCCCAGGCCCCTTTATCCAGGACGGTGACCCGTGCAGATGGTGCCTGGCTCTTCAGGGTTATTGCTGCGTTGATGCCGGTTATCCCTGCACCGATGATCAGGAAATCCGATTCGGACTGAAACGTGGTCTTTTCCCAATAACTGGCAGAGTGGAGCGTCATACTTGTACAGGCTGGCTTGTTTGTTGGCCTGGTCTGGCCGTATCTTCGCACAAATTTACATGGAACATGCTACAACGAATCCAAACCATCTTTCTCTTACTCGCTTTCCTTGCCGGATTATCCCTCACGATGGATCCCATGAGCCTGGCAAGCGTCGATGGCGACCTTACATTGCTGAAAAGTCAGTCACAGAGTATGTTGGATGATGGCATCTTTCACATTACAGATCACCTGATGTTGCTGATCCTGGTTGGTCTCACCAGTTTGCTTTGTTTGATCAGTATATTCCAGTTTAAAAATCGGACACGTCAATTGAGCCTGGCTCGTTTGGGTCTGATCGGATTTCTGTTACTCATGATCCTGGCCGGCTTCTTCTTCTACCAGGACTACTCCCTGTTGAGCCAGGGAGTCTATCTGTTCGAGGTCGGCTATGGAGCTCTGTCACCTGTTCTGGGTATCCTGTTCATCATTCTGGCAATGCGCGCGATACGCAAGGATGAGAAGTTGATCCGCTCCATGGATCGGCTACGGTAATCACCCCTTCGATCAAAAAGAAAAGCGGGAGGACAGTCATGTCTTCCCGCTTTTCGATAAATGCCAGTGAACAGGTGAAATACCTTACATGCTGGCTTCTTCCTTCCTTTTGGCTGAGTAGTTCAAACGCAGCTGGTTGCTTTTTCGCAGCATCACTTTCACATCCTGGACGATCCCCATGGTGACGCTTCCATCCACCCGAAGGGAGGTCGTGATCAGGGCATGACGCGATTCAGGAACCTTCACCTTATGTTGCTCCAGAAACAATGGAATATTTGCAGGGCCATCTACGATCAGGTCCCCCAGTTGAATCCGGGGCTTGGTCCCGTAAATCTTCGCATATTTTTCGATCGGACGACCGATATAGATATGATTCACCAGGGACTTCTCCTCCAGCTTGGTGAGTTGTGACGCTTCAGGGGTCACCACTTTCAACTTCATTTCTCCCTGCCTCAATACAGTAACGACCATAAAGAAGAAGAGGAGCATGAAGACGATATCCGGCAGAGATGCTGTCGAGATCGTCGGCTTGGAGTCACCCCGTTTTTTCTTAAAATGTGAGGACATAGTCGATCGGTTTATTCCTCTCCGTAAGAGGTCGGTTCAGCTTCAGAAAGGACCATTGGAATTTTCCCTTTGATCTCCTTCCGATATTCCAGCGGCAGGTCATCACTGTACGGGACACCGTACTTGCGCATGCATTCTTCATCCCACAGTTCATCATAGGCGGCTTTCAACTCATTGTAGACCTGGATATAGGTCTTGTAGTTGGTCCCCCGGTCATTTTTCAACGAGATGATGGCTTTGGTCGGGGCCTGAGACAGGTCTTCCCGTTGCTTCGGGTTGAGAATGAATTCCTTTGCTCTCTCCTTCAATTCATTCACTTCTGCCGGTTCGCCTCTGACCAATAGCTGGTTGTTGGAGTTGACCAGAACAGAGAATACATTTCGTGGAATGAGCTTCAGGGGATCAGGTGGAACCTCCGACCAGGGCGGGAGTTTCACAAGGATCCCCTTGTCTTCCACGATTTGGGTGGTCACCAGAAAGAAGATCAACAACAAGAATGCAATATCCGCCATCGAACTGGCATTGATCTCGTTGGAGCCTCTGCTATTTCTAGAGCGTTTTTTCAGCATGGTTGTGCCTTATTTGAAGAGGTTCCGAACCTCGGATACAATAAATGCAACAGCAGCACCTCCGAATAGGACCAACGCTGTGGTCAAACCGCCAGATACAAACTTTTCCTGCCCTGCAGTCAATTCGAAGCGCTCGGCAAGGGTTGCCATCACGCCGGATTCAGCCGGGGAAGACATCATATAGGCTACCACAAAGATCGCCACCAGGACAAGTGCCTGGATGATCCCTTGCATGGACTGTTTGGGATGTTTGGCGATATAGTACACACCAAATATCACAATCCCCGCAGCACAAAGGATGGTCAGAAACATGGCGGCCCGAAGACCGAGGTCAAAAATACCGGACTGAAGTTGCGCATCCTTGCTCAACCCGTTGAACTCATCCACTCCGGCCATCACAGACCCAAAGAACAGGATGATGATCAACAGACCCAGCCCAAAAGCCGCAACCTGGCCGTATTTATTTAAAAACTGATACATGCTGGGGTGTTTTCAGGTTATTTGATGATGTTGCGACGCGTCAGGGCCTCGATAAGACCAATAGAAGCGTCTTCCATCTTATTCGTGATGCCATCGATCTTGGACACAATGTAATTGTAGAAGATCTGCAAAATAATAGCCACCACAAGACCGAATACAGTGGTCAACAAGGCCACCTTAATACCTCCGGCTACAATAGCAGGAGAAAGGTCACCAGCCGCTTCGATGCGGTCGAAAGCCGTGATCATCCCGATCACCGTACCCATGAATCCGAGCATCGGTGCCGTTGCGATGAAGAGCGATATCCAGACCAACCCGCGCTCCAGCAAGCCCATTTGGACGCTTCCATAGGAGACAATGGCTTTTTCAACGGCATCAGCACCTTTGTCAGACACTTTCAACCCTTCGTACAAGACACTGGCTGCCGGACCAGGAGTGGCCTTACAAACCTCCATTGCGCCATTGACGTTGCCATTGGCAAGTTCATCATCAATTGAACCAATGAGTTTTTCAGTGTTGGTCGTGGCGATGTTCAAGGAGATGATCCGTTCAATACAGAACGCCAGTCCCAGGATCAGCGTGACCAATACCAGGCTCATAAAGCGCCAGTCACCCTCGATAAAATATTTTTTCAACAGTTGAAACCCGGAAGGTCCAGCTGCTTCCCCAGCTTCCTGGGCATACAATTCCATTGTTCCGGTAAGCAGAACGGCCGTAAAGACCAGGAAAAGCGCAATTACACGTCGCATAGTGAAGGAGATTTTTCGTTTGCTTAAAGTTTGAACTCGGCGGCTAAAATAATAAACAATTGATGTTCCTTGCCTACTGAACTCCGAAATGTGGGACATCTTACAAAAACTTCTCATGAATTCTGGTCTTAACCCTTGATTTGGAGACCTTCATGTCGCGATCATTTTTACCAGATACTTTCAAGATGCACCAAAAAAGAAATCTGGTGGTCCTGCCTGAAGAGCCAGCAGAAAAAAGCGCTTCCGCTCGTCGGCGTACCGGATGACCTGGTACGTCTGATCCTCCTTCATCCCATCGGAGC